>JAGBTL010000041.1 GCA_017631355.1 Clostridia bacterium | reverse complement strand
TCGTTTCTGCTACAGAGCCACACTTTACAGCACAGTGCATTCGTGTTCCTGTTTCAGACGGTCACATGGGCGCAGTATTCGTTCGCTTTGAAACAAAGCCTTCCAAGGAAGATATGATTACTATGTGGAAGAGCTTCAAGGGTCGTGCACAGGAGCTTGAGCTTCCCTCAGCACCCAAGCAGTTCCTTCACTACTTTGAAGAGGATAATATGCCTCAGACAAAGCTTCACAGAAACCTTGAGAACGGTATGGCTGTTTCAATCGGTCGTCTTCGTGAGGATACACAGTACGATTACAAGTTTGTTTGCCTTGCTCACAACACACTTCGTGGTGCTGCAGGTGGCGCAGTTCTTCTTGCAGAGCTTCTTTGCGCAGAAGGATATATGGACTAATTCAATATAATTTTGCATACTCTTAAGGAGAGATAAGCAGGGGTAATTCTCTCTTTTCTCTCCTTATTATTTTTAAGAATATTTTAACGGAGGGTTCATCTTATGAAAAAGCCGATTTTCACAGGTGCAGGTGTTGCTATTGTTACACCCTTTATGGGTGAGGATTTGAAAATCAACTTCCCCCTCTTTGAGGAAATAATAGAAAATCAGATTACAAACGGTACCGATGCCATTGTTGTGTGCGGTACAACAGGCGAAAAATCAACACTTGTTTATGACGAGCACGTTGAAGCAATCAAGGTTTGTGTTGAGGCTGTTGGTGGCAGAGTGCCTGTTATCGCAGGTACAGGCTCAAACGATACAGTTCATGCCGTCAAGCTTTCCAACGATGCGGAGGCTATGGGTGTTGACGGACTTTTGATGGTTACACCCTATTACAACAAGGCTTCACAGGACGGTCTTATTGAGTCCTACACATATATTCATAACAGAGTTTCAACCCCCATTATTCTTTACAACGTGCCAAGCCGTACAGGTGTTACAATCAAGCCTGAAACATATCTTGAGCTTTCAAAGCTCCCCCTTATAAACGGCGCAAAGGAAGCAAGCGGTGATATTTCCCACCTTGCAAAGTGCATTGCCCTTTGCGGTGATGAGCTTAACTTCTACTCAGGCAATGATGATCAGATTACCGCCTTTACAGCCCTTGGTGCAAAGGGTGTTATCTCTGTGCTTTCAAACGTTGCCCCAAGGCTTGCTCACGATATTGCAATGCTCGGTATTGAGGGCAAAACAGCTGAAAGTGCAAAGCTTCAGCTTGAGTACATTGACCTTTGTAACGCCCTTTTCTGCGACGTTAACCCCATTCCCGTTAAGGCGGCAATGTGCATGATGGGTCAGGACGTTGGCAGATGCAGAATGCCCCTTTCCCCTCTTAACGAGAAGAACGAGGCACTTTTAAGATCAGTCCTTAAGAAACACAATATGATTTAATTTATCCCTCGGAGGAAGTTTATGACAAAAGTATTATTAAGCGGTTGTTGCGGCAGAATGGGTCGCTTCGTTGCCGAAATTATAAAATCCCGCAAGGACTGTGAGATCGTTGCAGGTATTGATATTATTGATGATTCATCACTTGGCTTTCCTGTTTTTGGAGGCTACGATGAGGTTAACGTTGACACAGATGTTATAATTGACTTTTCAAACCCTGCACTCCTTGCAGATATGCTTGCATACGCAAAGAAAACAAGTACTGCAATTGTTCTTGCAACAACAGGCCTTTCAGACGAGCAGATCGCTTCTGTTGAGGAAGCCGCAGAGTGTGTTCCTGTTTTCTTCAGCTATAACTATTCAATGGGTGTTAGCCTTCTTTGTGAGCTCTCAAAAATTGCAGCAAGAGTTCTCGGCAACGGCTTTGACGTTGAAATCGTTGAGGCACACCACAATCAGAAGCTTGATGCACCAAGCGGCACAGCAATTATGCTTGGCAATGCCGTTAAGGAAGAGCTTCCCGATGCATATTTTGAATATGACCGCCACTCTAAAAGACAAAAGAGAGATGCTAACGAAATCGGCATTCACTCAATCCGTGGCGGCACTATCGTTGGTGAGCACTCAGTTATGTTTGCAGGCAATGACGAAATTGTTACACTTTCACATTCTGCACGCTCACGCGCTATCTTTGCAACAGGCGCAGTAAACGCCGCAGTGTTTATTGCAGATAAAGATAGCGGTATGTTCAGTATGAGCGAGCTCATAAACTCATAAAAAATGCAGAATGCAAAATGCAAAATGCAAAATTAAAGGAACGCTACGCGTTGATTATAACGCTATTGCTAATAATAAAGTGAAATAGTAGGTGGTTATTTTTTCCGATGAAAGAAGTAAACCACCTACTTTTTATTCATGTTTGTTACGGATAAAATCAATTATATAAAATGAGTTTATTACTATTGTAGGGAATTTAGGTTTATTTATAATAACCACACGCAGTAGCATATAATTCTGCATTTTGCATTTGTAAAATATACGTTGTGATTATAATGTTCGGAAGCGGAGCTTCCCCGATAATTTTGCATTCTGCATTTTGCATTTTGCATTAAAAAACTCTCGCCCGAAAGCGAGAGTTTTATCTTAATATGCTTTACCCCAGAATACCATCTGCTTTGCGGGCTTGCCGCAGCAAATACAGGTGTCTGTGATATTTTCCTGTTCAAAGGGAATGCAGCGAGAGCCAACGCCTGTAAGCTCCTTAACCTTATCCTCGCACTCCTCTTCACCGCACCACATAGCTTTAACAAAGCCGTCGCCCTTTTCGGCAAGAGCTGCATTGATTTCATCAAGGCTTGTGCAAGCGTATGTACGGTTGTTCATATTCTCAAGCGCCTTGTTGTAAATGCCCTCGGCATAAGCCTTGAGTGCGGTTGTGATACCCTCCTCAAGATTATCAAGCGAAACGAAAATCTTTTCGCGGTTATCACGGCGAACAAGAACACACTGGTTGTTTTCAATATCCTTGGGACCGATTTCAAGACGAAGCGGAACACCCTTCATTTCATACTCGCTGAACTTCCAGCCTGCTGAATTGTCGCTGTCATCAACCTTAACGCGGAACGCATTCTTAAGTCTGTCACGGAGCTCATAAGCCTTGTCAAGAACACCGGGCTTGTGCTGTGCAATGGGAAGAATAACAACCTGAATGGGTGCAACGTCAGGAGGTAAAACAAGACCGTTATTGTCACCGTGTGACATAATGAGAGCACCGATAAGACGTGTTGTGCAGCCCCATGAGGTCTGATGAACGTACTGAAGCTTGTTCTCCTTGTCCTGATAGGTCATATCAAAGGCACGAGCAAAGCCGTCACCGAAGTAGTGTGACGTTGCAGCCTGAAGAGCCTTACCATCGTGCATAAGAGCCTCAATACAGTATGTTGAAACAGCGCCTGCAAACTTGTCGCTTTCAGTCTTAACACCTTTAACAACGGGCATACAAAGTGATTTCTCGCAGAAATCTGCATAAACGTTAAGCATCTGCTCTGTTTCCTGAATTGCTTCCTCTGCAGTAGCGTGAACTGTGTGACCCTCCTGCCAAAGGAACTCACGTGTTCTGAGGAAGGGACGAGTTGTCTTTTCCCAACGAACAACGCTGCACCACTGGTTATAAAGCTTGGGCAAATCCCTGTGTGACTGCACAACCTTAGCGTAGTGCTCACAGAAAAGTGTTTCAGACGTAGGGCGAACGCAAAGCTTTTCCTCAAGCTTATTGCTGCCGCCATGTGTAACCCAGGCAACCTCGGGAGCAAAGCCCTCAACGTGGTCCTTTTCCTTCTGAAGAAGGCTTTCGGGAATGAACATGGGCATATAAACGTTTTCGT
>JAGBTL010000040.1 GCA_017631355.1 Clostridia bacterium | reverse complement strand
CCACACAGACCATCC
Source organism: Clostridia bacterium (assembly GCA_017631355.1). Lineage (GTDB taxonomy): Bacteria > Bacillota > Clostridia > Oscillospirales > Acutalibacteraceae > DTU089. The sequence goes on along the minus strand of JAGBTL010000040.1, from coordinate 5,879 downwards.
TCCGAAGTGGGCACCGATTATTGTTAGCTTGGGAAATGCCTTCAGTATTTTTTCAACTCTTTTGGGGTTGGAATTGTCAAATCTTGAGTCACCTGTGTGCAAAAGCACAGGAAGCCTTCTTTCGTTGCAGATTTCAAATATTCTTATAACCCTTGGGTCATCTACCTTGAAGCTTTGTATATCAGGGTGGAGCTTTACACCGTGCAGTCCCAATTCAATAAGGTGCTCGGCATCCTCTACAAGTGTTTCGCTATCAGGGTGAAGTGAGCCAAGACCTATAAATCTGTCAGGGTGCTTATTTACCTCGTTTGAAATATACGTATTTATGCTTTGCGCGTGGTGGGGGGTGGTGGCAACCGAGGTCACAACACACCTTTCAACACCCGCTTCATCACATTGCTTTATAAGATTTTCTGCAGTACCCACAAAGGCACATTTATCAATAATACCCGAAGCACTTATTCCATAAAAGGCATCAATACTGTCAGTCGCCTTTTGTGCTATTGCATCGGGGAATATGTGGCAATGTGAGTCAATTATCTTGTAGTTTGTCATTGTAATTCCTTCTTGGAGTAAAATATAAAAGTCGGACTACACCTCGTGTGGATAAAGTCCGACTTTTGTTCATTTGTCAATTAGCCGTTTGCTTGCTGTTCCTTGTATCTGTCAAGAGATTCCTCGCGCATTTTATACTTGAGGATTTTACCTGCAGCATTCATGGGGAATTCGTTTACGAATAAGAAGTATCTGGGAACCTTGTGCCTTGCAATAGATGCATTACCAAATTCCTTCATTTCCTTTTCGTCAGCGGTTTCGCCCTTGTTAAGGATTACCCATGCACAGCACTCTTCACCGTACTGCTCGTCGGGAACACCAACAACCTGAACGTCACGGATTTTGGGGTTGGTAAGGTAAAATTCCTCAATCTCACGGGGATAAAGGTTTTCACCACCACGGATAATCATATCCTTAAGACGGCCTGTAACCTTGTAATAGCCGTCGGGAGTTCTCATACAGATGTCACCTGAATGGAGCCAGCCCTCGCTGTCAATAGCCTGTGCAGTTGCCTCAGGCATCTTGTAGTAGCCCTTCATAATGTTGAAGCCACGTGCAACGAATTCGCCGCTTTCGCCGTCGGGGAGCTCATCGCCTGTTTCGGGGTCAATGATTTTGCATTCAACACCGGGGAATGCACTACCAACGGTTTCAACACGGTGGTCAAGGTCCTCGTTAACCTCACCCATTGTACAACCGGGAGAAGCCTCTGTCTGACCGTAAACTGAAATAATTTCGCGCATATTCATTTCAACAGATGCGCGGCGCATAAGGTCTGCAGGACAGTTTGCACCTGCCATAATACCTGTGCGCATATATGAGAAATCAGTCTTTGCAAAGTCAGGATGGCCGAACATTGCAATAAACATTGTAGGAACACCGTTGAAAACTGTGATTCGCTCGTCATTTACACAAGCAAGTGATGATTTCGGTGAGAAGTAGGGGATGGGGCAAAGCGTACCGCCGTGAGTCATCATAGATGTCATTGAAAGCACCATGCCGAAGCAATGGAACATAGGTACCTGAATCATCATACGGTCAGCGGTAGATAAATCCATTCTGTCACCGATAGTCTTACCGTTGTTTACGATGTTGCGGTGTGTGAGCATAACACCCTTGGGGAAGCCTGTTGTACCTGAGGTGTACTGCATATTACAAACATCATCGGGCTTAACGAGAGATGCGCGTCTGCGAACTTCCTCGCGGGGGATAAGCGAGGAGCGAGAAAGCATCTGCTCCCATGTAAGACAGCCCTCCATATCAAAGCCAACTGTAACAACGTTGCGAAGGAAGGGGAGGTTCTTTGAATATAAGGGTGAGCCGGGCTCAAGGTCCTTAAGCTCGGGACAAAGCTCCTCGATGATTTCCTTGTAGTTAATGTCCTTGCAGTATTCAATCATAACGAGTGTATGAGTGTCAGACTGTTTAAGCAGATATTCAATTTCGTGAATCTTGTATGCTGTGTTTACAGTAACAAGAACTGCACCGATTTTTGTTGTTGCCCAGAATGTAACAAACCATTGGGGTACGTTTGTTGCCCAGATAGCGACGTGGTCGCCTGCCTTTACACCAAGTGAAATCAATGCAGCAGCACACTCGTCAACGTCGCGACGGAACTGCTCATAGGTTCTTGTGTAATCAAGCGTGGGATATTTGAAGGCATACTGGTCGGGATATGTTTCAGCCATAGTGTCAAGCACGTCGGAGAAGGTGGCGTCAATAACGTCGTATTTTTTCCAAACGAAGGTGCCTGTCTTATCGCGGTTGTAATATGCGCGGTCGTATGATTTCTTTTCACGACCCAATGCGGAAACGTAGTTTGTGAAATGTGTGAGAACAATGTCTGCATCACTGATTTCGTCGTTCCATGCAGCGCAGATGAAGCCCTCGTAGTTAAGTGATGAAAGGGCATTGATAAGCTTTTCAACCTCAAGGTCACCCTCACCGATAAGAACGGTTTTGCCATCCTTCATATCACCAAGGCGAACGTACTTGATGTATGCACCAAGGTTTTTGATGGTTGCTTCAGCAGTTTCACCTGCATCAAAATATGTTCCGCGCACGTTCCATGATGCACCGATAGCGGCAGATGCAAAGTGATTGATAATGCCGATTACGTTTTCTGTGTTGGCAAGGTAGCCGACAGTTTCAAACAAAACGTTTACGTCAGCAGCCTCGGCACGCTTGATAGCGTCAGCCATCTTTTCGTCCAATACGTCGTAGGAAACCTCTTTTTCAGCTCTTACAATAACGTTTTCGATGCCTGATGCTGCAGCCATACTAATGTATTTTTCAATCAATTCAGCGGTTGTTTCTTCAGCCTCAACAGGAGCAGGCATACGAAGTGCTGATATAGCGAGGCCTCTGTTAACAAGCTTTCTTTTGGCGTCTGCAATGCGCTCACGCCTTAAAACGCTGTCGTGGTGCTCGCTTCTTTCTTTTATTGCGTCGTAAATCTCAAAGCCCTCAAAACCATAATCGTAGGCATAACGGCAGGTGTCAAGAAATGAAGCACGACTAACGTTTTTAGTGGAAAAAACGATTTTCATATTATGCCTCCTCAAAAACGATTTTGTTCAAAGCATTGATATATGCTCTGATGCTTGCAGCAACAATGTCGGTAGATGTGCCGTTGCCTGAGTAAAGCTTGCCGTTGTTGCGAAGCCTTACAAGTGCAGAGCCGAGAGCCTCCTTGCCTTCTGTAACAGACTGTACCTGGAAATCATCAAGCTCATAGTGGTGACCGATGCACTGCTCAATGGCACGGAAGACAGAATCAATGGGACCGTCACCGTTGCTTACACCGCAGATGATTTCATCGTTGCACTTTAATGTAACCTGTGACATTGAGCTTGACATATTGCTGCTTGTTGTTGTGTATGTTTCAAAGTGATATGTTGAAGGAGCCTGCATAGCAGAGCTTGCAATAACAGCCTCAAATTCCTTGTAGCCTACTGCGCCCTTCTTTTCACAGATGTGCTTGAGCACCTTGTGAACGTTGCCGATATCAGAGTCTGAAAGCTCATAGCCTAAAACAGCGGCTGCCTGTGCAACCTGAGCAACAGTAACGTCTGAGTCAAGGAGAATCTTTTTGCCCTCGCTTACTGATTTCTGGTTGTCGTAAGCGTCGTGGCTGATGTCTGATACCATATCGTCAATGCTTGAATGAATCTTTGTGCTGTTGAGCTTGAGCTCTGTGCCCATCTGTGCACCGCAAGCATTTACAGCATCGGAAATTTTGCCTGTAAGGAGAGCATCCTTGCCAACCATTGCACACTTAAGACCGTCTGCACCGTTTTTGATGGCGGCAAATGCAGCAGCAACAGCCATACTGATTTTGTCAGATACCTGTACGTAAACAGGGATGCTTACTGCAGCCTTAACCTTTGCAACCAGCTCTGCAATGTCATCGGGAGTTGAAACGCCTGCATCGTCACAGATTGTAACCATACCTGCACCGCTTGCTTCAGCTTCCTTTACCGCAGCAATGAGGAAATCCTCGTCTGCTCTTGTTGCATCAAGCGCAGAAAATTCAACGTCACCGCAAACAGCCTTTGCAGCCTTGATGAGCTCTGTAATCTTTTCAAGCATCTTTGACTGCTTTACGTGGTATGTGTATTCCATCTGAATTGTTGATACGGGGAGTTCAACCTGAAGGCGGGGGCTCTTTGCATCCTTAACGCACTCCCAAGCAAGGGCAATATCTTCAGTATTAAATCCAACAGGGATAGCGAAAATAGCATTCTGCACGTTCTGTGCAATTGTTTTGTAGATGATTTTGTCCTCGCGTGCAGCTTTAACAGCGGGAACCTCAATTACCTCCACGCCGATTTTATCTGCACAGCTTGCAATTGCTGACTTCTCACGGAAAAGCAAGGAAACAGCTCTGTCCTCTGAAATCTTTTTAAGTGTGATGTCTGAAATTTTGATCTCTTTCATTTTGTAAAACTCCTTTTGATCTTCACTTGTTCTTTGCCAGTAATTTGTTTTGCTTTGGGTGAGAAAACGAAAACCCGCCTCAAAGCGCGTTGTTGCTTTGAGACGGGTGTAATAACTTAACACTCGCGGTACCACTCAAATTGCAGAATAATCTGCCACCTTATCGAAGTCTGACAACTTCTATGCACTTACGTAGCAAACACGGGGCGCCCTACACACTTTCGCTTCAGGTTTCCTGCTCAGAAGGGAGAGGTACAAGCTCTATATAACCGGTTCACACCAACCACCGACTCTCTGGATATATCCGTCCTGCCCATTCTTCTTCAACGCTTTAAATATTGAATTTTTTGTATTTTACTACTTTATATTAAAAATGTCAAGCAAAAAATAATTTAATTTCAAAACGCTCTCGGAAGACGTATAAAATATGTTCTATAAGACACGTTACCATTTTCAGGTTTTTGCAATAAAACTCTTGACAAGTAAATTTAATTGTGCTATCTTTGTGTAAATTAAAAATATCACAAATAAAAGCTGTGACGAAGACGGCAGAAAATAACAACTTTCAGAGAGTCGGCGGGTGCTGCGAGCCGACAGTTTAGTTTTCAATTGCCCATCCCTTCTGAGCCGAAGTGCTGAACGATTTACATCTATTAAGCTTCTTCCGAGAATGCTGCGTTAGTGCAACGGGTTGATAGACCTTAAGTGGCAATTTTTATTGCAATTTGAGTGGTACCGCGGATATAATTATATTCGTCTCAAAGTGAAACGTGCGTTTCGTTTTGGGGCGTTTTTTATTTGTGTTTTTTTTGATTGTAGCATTACATCCATGAAAGGTGGAAGAAAAGTGGACAATTCATTATCAAACAAATTATTTGAGGTAGCCGAGCGAATTTCAGAGCTTCGTGATATCTACGGTCTCAGCACAGGCGATATGGCTGAGAAAACAGGTGTTTCTCTCGAAGAATACCTTGCTTATGAAGAGGGTAGGGACGATATGCCCTTCTCATTCGTTCACAAGTGCGCACTTGCGTTCGGTGTTGAACTTACAGACCTTCTTGAGGGTCAGAGTGCAAAGCTTACGACATATAACGTAACACGCAGAGGCAGAGGACAGACTACAGCAAATGAGGAGGGCATCCTCATTCAAAACCTTGCTCCTAAATTTAAAAACAAGCTTGCTAACCCTTATTGGGTTAAATATGAATATTCACCCGAGCTTCAGACAAAGCCTATTGAGGTTACAACCCACTCTGGACAGGAGTTTGACCTTGTTATCAAGGGTGCTCTCAAAATACAGATTGGCGACCACGTTGAGGTGCTTCACGAGGGTGACAGCATCTTCTACAACAGCTCAATTCCCCACGGTATGATTGCCGTTGATG
>JAGBTL010000039.1 GCA_017631355.1 Clostridia bacterium | reverse complement strand
TTTTATTCACAGAAGCACCACCTTATATAATTGGATTATAAAGCAATAAAACAATTTTTGCAATACAAATAAAAACATCTTATAACAACAAAACACTTCACTTGCATTTGTTGAAATATATTGTTAAAATAGGCTCAACAATGTACATAGGAGGCTTTCTTATGCTTGATGCTTTCAGATTCTTTTTCACCCTTTGGGTGTCAGCATCCCTTACATTTTCTTCCTTGTTTTCCCCTACGGTTATTGACCCTCCCACCGAGGGACTTGATTTTGACGTGCTTCAATACCCTGCCGAAGCGGTTAAAACACTTGAAGAATGGGGTGTTACTGAAGAAACCCTTAAATCACGTGCCGACTCCGAGCCCGAGCTTTACATCGGCTCACAGGGCTATGACGATATTAACGGTGTTATAATATCCCCCTACTACACTGCAAAAATCGGTGACAGGGATATTCCTGTTTATGCCGCAACGGTTTTCCTTGGGGAAACACAGTATGGTGAGCTTCACTCCTACTCAGAAATATACGTGGATGAGGGTGAAGATTTTTCACTTAATATTGAGCTTCACTCAAAGGAATTCAAAATCAAAAATGCCCTTTGTCTCCCCGAAAGCCTTTACGTTGAGCCCTTGTGCAAGGACGGTATTATGACCGCAAGCATCAAGGATTTCGGTATTTACACCTTCCTTTTTAATAACGCTTCACAGAAGTGTGCATACACACTCTTTGTAAAGGAGCGTGTTGACGAGGAAGCTGAAATCAAGGCATATCAGAAGCAATACGGTGAGGAAAACGTGTTCGTGGTTGAAAGCGGATTATTGGAAATTCCTTATGCCAGCTTTTCCCAGGATAACACGGTTGTTTACCTTAAGCAGGGTGCTTATGTCCTTGCACAGCATCAGTATGACATTATGAGCGAGGAGGACGAGCTCCGTTATGCAGACGAGGGTGCCGCAGGGCTCAACTCATTCGGTTTGACACGATTCCCCTTTGTAAACTTCTACAAGTGCAACAACATAAAGTTTGTGGGCAGAGGTGTTATTGATTTATCACACCTTGACCGTCGCGAGCGCAGGGGTGTTGTGTTCACCGAATGCAAGAACGTTGAAGTGCAAGGTATAAAAATCGTCAATTCACCCGAGTGGTCATTTATCAGCTATCTTTGCGAAAACGTAAAAGTAAAAGACGTTGACATTTTCGGCTATAAGCAAAATTCCGACGGCTTTGATATATGCAACTCAAAGGGCGTTACCATTGAACGTTGCTTCTGCCGTACAGGCGACGACCTTTTCAGCGTAAAGGCTCTTGGTGCTCCGGAACCTGCCCCCACCGAGAATATTACCGTTACCGATTGTGTTGGCTGGGGCGGTAAGGCAAGGTGCTACGGCATAACGGGTGAGGTAAATATGCCTATAAGGAACATCACCTTTAAGGACAGTGCAGTTATCTGCCGTGATGCAACCTGGAACAACGACCGCGTGGCTTCACTTGCGGTTATAATTGAGCTGGCAGAGGGCAGTATTGACGGAGTAATCTTTGACAATATGGAAATCTTCCGCGACGACGGACGTGCAATGGCGTGTATTGTATTCACGGAAGAAATCGGTGATATGGAAACTGTGCCCATATATAATTTCACCGCTGACAACGTAGTATTCAAGAACATAAAATACACAGCGGCAATGAAATCGAAGTTTGCTGCCGCCAACGACACAAACACAATAAACGTTACTGTTGAAAACGTTACATTCGGAAAATGCAACTCTGCCGAGGACAGCAAAAGGATGTTCGAATCAGACGAATTCGCAAATGTAACTTATAAATAAACTCACACAAAAAAACACCGCAGAAACTGCGGTGTTTTGTTATTATGATAAGTTATTCCAAAGCTCGTTAACAATTCTTTCTCTGCCGGATTCAAAAAACCGGTCTTTTACTTCGCGAACTCGTTTTATCATTTCTTTAGCTGTACAAATATCAGGAATCAACAGGTTTTCATTTTTGGGCGTTTTTGTTTCTTTGTTATACGAATCTTTAGTATAGCACTCGTGACACCAGAAATTTCGTCTCTCGCAAATTCCCTGCAATTTTTGATAATCATCATCAGAAAAAATCTCTACATTTTGCTCTTTTTCTAATATTTTAAAATCTTTCAATATTCTTCCCATTGAGTCATTTTCCACTTCCGCAAGGCCGGCAATAAAACCCTCATTCGAAACAACAGCATACAAACCTTCCAAATCGAACTCAATCATCTGATATTGTTCTATTAGCGTACTATGTAAAACGCGATATTTTTCAAGTGTCATTTTCGCACCTCTTTCCTACTTTTTATTATATCATTCGAGAATAATTTTTCAACACAATATGAACAACAACGCAAACTGCCCTCCGCAATAACCATTATCTATATTCGGGTTTATACGCGACCTTTTTCATTTTTCCTCATTTGCATCAGCAAATATATCGCGCCTTTAGGCATATCGCATCTACGGATATATCGCAAATCCTGCCAGGGATTTATATTGCAAAAAACTGCTACCCTAACGGGCAGCAGTTTTTTCATCAGCACTTCTCAGCCTTTATCAGCGCATCGTCGATATTATCCGCAAGGATAATATGGTCGAGTAACCCTGCTTTTTCAAGGGCTTTCATGGGCGCTTCATTTACGTGGGAAAGGATAAGTGTTTTATGCTGCTTGTTGCACAGCTTAATAATAGTTTCAAGACTGTGAAGACCTGTTGCATCAATAGCGGGCACACTTCTCATTCGGAGAACAAGCACCTGCTTATCTGCATTTTTGATAACGTCGGCAATTTTTGTTGATGCACCAAAGAAAATGGGACCTGTAATTTCAAATACCATAGCATTTTCAGGGACTTTTTTTAGACGTATGGATGCGTCGTCAGCATTTTCATCGATTTCAACCCAGCCGTGAGCATCGGTAACGTCACTCATACGCTTCATAAACATCACAGTTGCAAGGATTACACCTACAATAATGGCAACAACAAGGTCAAACACAACGGTAAGAACAAAGGTTACAATAAGGATAAGTGTGTCACTCTTGGGTGACTTTTTAATAATAGACACAAACTCACGCCACTCACTCATATTGTAAGCAACCACAAAAAGAATTGCCGCAATAGTGGGCATGGGGATAAGCGCCGCATAGGGCATGAGCACAACAAGCACAAGAAGGAGCACAACTGCATGCACCATACCTGCAACAGGTGTTCTACCGCCATTTTTGATGTTTGCCGCCGTACGTGCAATTGCGCCTGTGGCGGGAATACCGCCAAAGAGTGCCGATGCAATGTTACCTGCACCCTGGGCAATAAGCTCGGTATTTGAATTGTGACGGCTGCCTGTCATACCGTCGGCAACAACACAGGAAAGAAGTGACTCAACCGCTGCAAGGACAGCAATTGTAAATGCATCGGGCATAATTGCCTTCACAGTAGCAAAAGAAAACTCGGGAAGTGACGGAACAGGAAGTGCGGAAGAAATTGTGTAAAGTGAGCCGATAGTGTTTACGTTCATATCAAACACCTTTACAAGCACCGCAGAAATAACTATGGCAAAAATTGAAGGCGGTATCTTCTTGATAAACTTGGGGAAGATTATAAGCACCGCAAGGGATACCGCACCGATTATAAAAGCTTCAACATTAAAGGTGTGGAACTGGTGAACAACCTCCTCAACCTTTTCAACAGTTTCAATTGGTGAGTTAACAAAGGTAAGTCCAAAGAAATCCTTAAGCTGACCGATAATCAGGGTTACGGCAATACCGGTTGTGAAGCCTGTTGTAATGGTGTAAGGAATATACTTTATAAGGCTGCCAAGCTTGAGTACACCCATAAGCACAAGGAGAATACCTGCAATAAGGGTTGCAAGCACAAGCCCTGAAAAGCCGTTTTTGGCAACAATTCCTGCAACAATGGTAGCAAATGCCGCTGTGGGACCTGCAATCTGCACACGGCTGCCGCCAAGGGCAGAAATAACAAAGCCTGCAATAATGGCGGTGTAAAGACCCTGCTCGGGCGTAACACCTGAAGCAAGTGCAAGTGCAATTGAAAGCGGAAGTGCAATAATGGCAACAATAAGACCCGCTGTCAGGTCCTTGCCAAGCTGAGCAGCGCTGTAGCCCTTAAGCGATGAAATAAGCTTGGGCTTGAACACAGGTTGTTTTTTCTTTTCCATAATTTCACCTTACCCATTCAGAATACTGCTTGATTATATGCCTTATACCCTGCTTTTTCAAGCAAAATTACAGCATTTGAAATATTTCTATGTTTTGTTAAAAGCAGATAATCCACCGCGCCATAATATGTGCAAAATGCAAACAAAGCCCTTGCAGCCACAGGACTGCAAGAGCTTTAAAGCTTTTTATATTTGAGTTATATAATAGACGTGCCTTCCCATTCATCATCGGGCTCTGCTCCGAGAAGAGTGGTAACCGTGGGGGCAATATCAATAATATTAACACCGTCAATTTCCTTGCCCCTTTCAAAGGGCGCTCCGTACAGAATAACAGGAATTGTCATGTCCTCGGGCATTTCGCTGCCGTGTGTTCTGTCGTGTCCGCCGTGGTCAGCAACAATAATGTAAGCATATTCATCACCAAGCTCGGTGATAATACGCTCAATGTTATCCCAGCTTCCCTGCATTGCGGTCATATATTCCTCACCCATCCAGCCGAACTTGTGACCTGTCCAGTCTGTGCGTGCCAAATGCAAAAAAGCAAAATCCATTTTGTAGCTTTTGGCGTAATCAATAAGGTCGTCGGTAAGCTTTTTGCCCGTTACGTCGTAGCCAAGCCTTTTGCCTGCATAAAAGGCTGCGTGAGCAATTGAATTGGGCCGTGAAACGTCGCGCACCTCTTCCCAATCGTAAAAAATTGCACACTCCTTGCCGAAGCCCTTAAGCACCTCACAAAGACCGCGGATTGGTCTTACCTGCGGAGCATAAACGTTTGTGGTTGTGCCGTGGCGCATGGGAGCAACGCTATGGAAAAGTGAAATAATGCACGGCAGGGTTACCGAGGGAACTACCGTCTGCGCATTCATTGTATAGGTTGATTTTTTAATTATTTTCTGCGCAGCCTCAATGCCCTCCAGGGAATCGGGGCGCATACCGTCAACAAGAATTAAAATTGTTTTCATTTCAGGCACTCCTTATACTGATTATAGAATTATTATATCATTGGGAAGCAGTCTTCGCAACGTCGCTGACTGACCTTGACATATCCCTTTGCTTTTTCAGGTAAATGATTATGAGGGGAATATCTGCAAGCAGCCACGCGGCAGGTCCTGCATAGCAGACCGCATCAAAGCCCAGAAGCGGCGTGAGAATAAATGCAACGGATAATCTGCCGAAAAGCTCTCCCACACCTGCAATGGAGTTTGCATAGGTAAAGCCCATGCCCTGCAGGGTGTTGCGCATTACAAAAAGAATTGCAACAAGGCTGTAGCATTGGGAAATTGCAAGGATATACCTTTTTGCCGCCACCATAATTTCACCCGTCATATTGTCACCAAACAGAGTAATTACAGACTCTGCAGAAAAATACAGAATAAGGCTCATAACAACAGAAACGAGCACATCAAGAACAAAAATTTTCTTTACACCGTCTTTTATTCTGTCGTAATTTTTAGCACCGTAGTTCTGCCCCACAAAGGTCTGTGTCGCAACACCAAGCCCCGACATGGGAATGTTGGTTATACCCTCCACCCTTGCGGCGGCAGTAAAGCCTGCAATAACGTTTGTGCCGAAGGAATTAACCACGCTCTGAAGGCACATTGAACCCACAGAGGTAACTGTGAACTGAAGTGAAACAGGTATTCCCAGCCTTATCTGATAGAAAGCTGTGGCTTTTTGGGGTCGGAAATCCGCCCTTTTCAGCTCCACGCCTTTATTGAAGCGGAAAACGTATATACCGTTCAAAGCACAGGCGGTGCCGTGGGAAATCAGGGTTGCTATTGCCGCACCCTCAACACCGAGAGATAAATGTTTTACAAAGATTATATCAAGGACAAAATTCACCACAACGCTTACACAGAAGAAATAAAGTGGCTTTTTGCTTTCGCCTGTGCAGCGTGAAATTGCCGTAAAGTTATTAGACAGCATCTGCACGGGAATGCCGTAATACAGAATGTTTATGTATGATGACGCTATTTCCTTTATATCATCGGGTGTACCTACAATGTCAAGTAGCAGGGGCGATATAAGGTGAGAGGTCACCATAATCACACAGCCGATGACAAATGCAATGAAAATACTGCTGCCTGCATAGTGAGAAAGCTTTTTTCTGTCCCCCTCACCGAAGGCGTGGGCGACAGGAATGGTAAAGCCTGTGG
>JAGBTL010000038.1 GCA_017631355.1 Clostridia bacterium | reverse complement strand
TGGTCACGAACTGAATATAACTGTACTGCAAATTTCATTATATTTCACCTTTTTCTTTAAGTTGCGTTTTTTATTTTGAATTAAAATTGTTCAGAATGCGGGTTTGTGCGAATGGTGCTGTATATAAAACATCCCAACAACACACACTTCCTGAGAGGTAAATTGTTCAGAGCGCCACCTTTAGCCGAGCGGTGCTGTGTGCGATACCGCCCCGAGCACAAACCTGCATAATGGACAATTTTAGTCAAAATAAACGGGTTTACCTGTTTTGGCAGATTCATATATTCCTTCAAGAATCTGTGTTACACAAAGTGCCTGACGGGGTAAAACAACGGGGTCAAGGTCATTTCTTACTGCGTTAATCCAGTTTGCTGCCTCAATCTCTGCAGGAGAGCCGTCTGATTTGCCCTCAAAGAATGCTGCACCACCCGCTTTAAGATTGGGCATTTCAATGCACTGACGCTGATTTTTGATGTAGTTAAGACGTGCCTGATCATTAAGTGTATCTGCACCGCCCTTATCACCGCAAATCATATATGATGCCTCGTGATAATCTGCAACGTTAAGCGCCCAGGCTGATTCAAGGTTGATAACTGCGCCGTTTTTCATTTTAATAAAGCCAAAGGCAGAATCCTCAACTGTAAACTTTTCAGGATCCCAGGGGCCCCATGCGTTGCCCTGCTCCTCCTGATCTGCAAGCTTGCGGAAGGTCTGTCCGACAACCATTTCGGGCTCGTAGTTGTTCATTACCCAAAGGGTCATATCAAGAGCGTGGGTACCGATATCAATAAGGGGACCGCCGCCCTGCTCATATTCATTAAGGAAAACGCCCCATGTGGGAACTGCACGACGACGAATTGCCAATGCCTTACCGTAGTAAATTTCACCAAATTCGCCTTTGTCTGCACAAGCCTTAACATAAAGGTTCTGCGCAGTATTTCTGTTCTGATAACCAATTGTAAGCTTTTTGCCTGTTCTTTCAGCAGCCTCGCACATTGCCTTTGCTTCAGCATAGGTTTTTGCCATGGGCTTTTCACACATTACGTGCTTGCCTGCTTCAAGGGCATCAATTGAAATGAAGCTGTGTGAACGGTTAGGTGTGCAAACGTGAACAACGTCAATTGCTTCGTCCTTAAGCAGCTCCTTGTAATCCTCATAAACCTTGGCATCAGGCGTGCCGAACTTTTTTGCAGCCTCCTCTGCGCGCTCCTTAACGATGTCGCAGAATGCAACCATTTCAACACCCTCAACTGTTTTGAGGGCAGGCATATGCTTGCCGTTAGCAATACCACCGCAGCCGATGATACCTATTTTGAGAACTTTTTCCATAAACAGATCCTCCATTCACCTGTATAAGCATACAGATATACATTATATATACACCTTCTATTATACTTGATTTGCAGATTATTTCAACAAAAACACCACCTTACAAACTAACGAAATTATAGTACGTGATTTAGGTAATTTTTACAAAAAAGACCCGGTATCATAACGATACCGGGTTCAAAATCATTCAGTTATAAAAATCAATTAAAAGAGACCTAAAATCAAGTCAGGGATAAGCTCAATGTAGCCGATGATAAGTGCAAGAATCTGTGTGATGAAGTTACCTGCAGAGTTATCAAGGTTTTCAATAACACCTGTGGGAAGGTCTGTACCCTCTGTGGGCTCATCAGCAACGTTCTTCTTGATAGCATATTCGTCAATCTGAGTAACTTCCTGTGTTTTATCATCAACAGCGTATGCTCTGTAAACAAGTCTGTCGCCATCAATTACAACGTTTGAGAAGCAACCGCCCATATCGCCTGTTGCAAAGTATGTATCTGCACAATCCTTGATTGTAGCGCCAACAGTCTGAACGCTGTATCTCTTGCCACCTGCTGTTGAGGGAAGTGTGTAGATTGCGCCTTCGGGATTAACTGCAAATGTAACGTCCTGACCCTGGAACTTTTCAGTTACATAGTATGTACCCTCACAAGGCTTGTCATTTGCAACCTGAACTGTTCTGAAATAAACGTGGTCGTGACCTGAGAATACGAAGTCAACACCTGTTTCGTCAACAATTTCAATGATTGTCTTACGCATAATAGCGTTGTCGGGCTTGTGAACGTTCTTACCAACTGCATAGGGTGCACGGTGAACGAGAAGAATCTTCCAGTGAGCATCAGAATTTGTGATGTCGTTAATAATCCAATTCTTCTGCATCTCTGTCATGGGATACATATCGTTAGAGTTGAGCACTGTAAAGTGAGCGTTGCCGTAATCGTATGAATAGTAAACGCCGTTAACACCGTTAAGCTCGCCATCACCGTAGAGAAGGTTGAACTGTGCATCAAACCAGCCAACGTTGAGCTTGTTTGTGATGTTACCATCGTGGTTACCTGCAACGGGAACGTATGTAAGCTTTGTGTTTACATCAGCAAATATTTCGCCGAAATCCAACCACTCTTCGCTTGTACAATCGTTAACGAAGTCACCAAGGTTGATTGCGAACTCTGCACCGGGAGTATAATCCATAGCTGCACGCATTACGTTAGAAGCCTGAACGTATTCCTCATGGTCTCTTGCCTGAACGTCAGCAATAGCGATGAATGAGAACTTGCCGTCAGCATTATCTGTAACGAACTTGCCCATTGCACTCCATGTGTTGTACTCAAGGCTACCTGCACGGTAACGGTAATCTGTGCCGGGCTCAAGGCCTGTAACAACTACCTTATGGCAGTAATAACCATCCCACTCAGAAACAGTGCCTGTGTAGGTAACTGCCTTCTGGAAGCCTGAGAGCTTATAGTTGCCTGCATCAACAACCTGAATTGCTGTGTCGCAGGGACGTGATGTGTACCATGTAAAGCCACGCTGTGTCTGTGTGTCGCCATACACTGTACAATTAAGACGTGTAGTTTCGTAACCTGTTGTTGCTTCAGCAGAGCCTGTAACGCCAACGCATGAGAAGAGCAATACAAGAGCAAGTAATGCTGCCAAAGACTTTTTGAAAGTAATTTTCATAACTGCCTCCATTGAATTTCATAACTCGGACAATAGCTTACACTACTACCCATTTTTATTCCCTACCATTATACACACAAAACTTCAAATTTTCAATACATTTTATAATAAAATATTCATATTTTGTTTAAAAATGAAAAGGAAGGGTAGATAACTACCCTTCCAAAGCGGTTATTATGATCAGAATTTTACCTTGTAGCACTTAATCTCAAAGGGATTAATTGTGAAGCTGAGCTTGTTGCCGTTTGCAATATCAACTGCAACGTCCTCACGCTCAAGGAGGTTACACTCTGTTACAGAAGCGATATCTGCAAAGAGCTCTGCAGTAACGTCTGTACGAGCGCCTGACTTTTCAACAAAGCGGATGATGTATGCATCCTCGTCCTCACACTTCTTAACTGCCTCAAGAGTAACGTTCTTGCCGTCAACCTTGATGAAGGACTTTTCAACGTCACCTGCTGCGCCGCCGTTAAGCTCAACAGCAACTGCGGGGTTATTGATTTCAAGACCTCTTACAAGAGTTTCAGCAGTCTTCCAGTTACCTGCATGGGGATAGATTGAATATGTGAAGTAATGGTCGCCACGGTCTGACTTGGGGTCGGGGTTCATTGGAGCCTTAAGGAGAGTGATAATCATTCTCTGCTTGTCAACCTCGTAGCCGTACTTACAATCGTTAAGAATTGTAACACCGTAGTTGTCCTCACTCATATCAATGAAGTTGTGAGCAGAAACCTCAAACTTAGCCTTATCATAAGGATTGTGGCGATAGTTGGAGCTTTCAATTGTTGCATAAGCAATATCACGAGTGAACTTCTGTGCCTTAACGTCAACGTCAAAGCCAACCTTAAGAAGCTTTTCCTGTTCATTCCAGTTGATGAATGTATCAAAGTCAATTCTGTCAAGCTCGTTGTAAATAATTACATTCTGCTTAACGAGTGACTTGTTCACGTTCTTTTCAATTGAAACAACTGTGAATACGTCACCTGAAGCAATGCCTGTAACCTTACCGGGCTCTGTATCAAACTGACGGTCAACGTATGTTGCAACGATATCCCAAGCGTCATACTTACCGGGAAGGTCCTCATAAAGGCGGAATACGTTACCCTTACCATCAAGAACCTCGCGGTTATTCTTCTTGTCAAAGATTGAAACGAGCTCTGCGCTGTCATCAAGAACAAGCTTAAAGTTAGCGTTTTCAACAACGCCACCTGTAAGTGTTGCTGCAGCATTTACTGCGCCGTCCTTTGCATAGTAAACCTTGTAGCCAACTGCAGGAATATCCTTTGCGATAAACACAAGAACCTTTGTGCCGTCAAGCTTTGTATATGCCTGAGTTGCAACCTTGTTACCGTCTGCATCGTAGATTTCAACATCCTTGTAGGGAAGCTCAACCTTCTGAGTTGCAGCTGTGCCAAGTGAGTTAAAGAGTGCGAAGGGCTTGCCGTACTTTTCAGTAGCATCTGCCTTGCCTGCGATAACGTTGAGAGCCTCAGTTCTTACCTGCTCACCGATAGCAATAATGTCATCATAAATAGCGCAAAGGTCACCAAATACCTCTGTGATATGTGAGCCGGGAAGTGAATCGTGGAACTGGTTTGTAAGAATCATCTGCCAGCCTTCGTTAAGCTTTGCAAGAGGATATTCATAGCCATACTGCATTGCAATGCTTGCGAACATTTCTGCCTGACGATAAAGGTTTTCTGAATATCTGTTAAGCTTCTTAAGAAGAGCCTTTGTTGTGTGAACACCACGATGCTCCTCAAGATAAAGCTCATCCTTCCAAGTGGGGATGTTTGTTTCAGTAGCATTAGCCTTCATACGAGCAAGTGAATCCTCAATCTTGCTTGTCTGTGTCTTGGGAAGACCGGGGAAGTTCTTATAACTCTTAACATACTCAAGCATTTCGGTGTCAACACCGCCGCCACCGTCACCCCAACCGTAACAGTACATGGATTCGCCGATGGTTTCTTTGTCTGTGTATTTCTTCCAGTTAACTTTAAGGGAGTCTGCTTCAAC
>JAGBTL010000037.1 GCA_017631355.1 Clostridia bacterium | reverse complement strand
GTTCTGTCCTGTTGCTATCTTAACTCCACCGTTCTGATCAATCTGATAAACCTTGGAAAGTGTATCAGGACTTTTGATAATTGTGCCGCTTGAATCCTTCTTGCCGCTGAACTCAAGAACAAAGTTATTACCTGTATCCGGCTCACTATAAATTGCAACAAGCAAATCACTATCAACACCATAGTCCTGAGAAATCTGCTTTATGAATTTATTTTCAAAATGATCGGAAAGAACGTTCTCCCCATTCGGTGAAAGCTGCTCATAATGTTCAACAGCCTGATTCTTGGTTGTGTTTGGTTTGGTTGTACCCTCTGTCTTATTGCTTGATGTAGCAGACGTAACCGAGCCTGACTGTGTATTACCAACCACACTGTCACTTACTGAAGCTGTACCACCTGAAAGCTCAAGGTCAAGCTCCCCATCGCCTTCGCCTGTAGCTGCAACAGTTGCCTGCTGAGAGGTGAGCTCATATACAACAGTAGGAGAAAGCTTTTTATCTCCGTTAATTTTTTTGAATATAACGCCGCCAAGTGCAATTGTAACTATTACTGCACCGATTATAACCGCCGCACCCAATATCACAATAAGCTTCTTATTATGTGTCTTTCCGTTATCAGACATCTCCTCAAGGAATTTATTTTTATTATCCAAAAATATCACCTTTTTCTCTTTCGCGCTATATATATTATAATAGGTATAGCAAATTTTGCGGTTTTTGCAATACCTTTTTATCAATTTAATGAGAAAGAGTGTGGTCTCCCACACTCTTTCTTAGTGAAAACTATTGCAATAATTCACACTTCTAAAAAGTGCATGGTCGCTTAAACTTAAGCGATAGTCTCTGTTGACTCTGCAATTGCGGGTGCAAAATCTGCAAAGCCCTTAATAACAGCGCCGATGATGGGGAAATCAACGATAGCTGCAAGAGTGCCTTCGTAACCAACTACATTACCTTCAGCGTCAACAACGGGCTGAATAAGAGTGTGGATAGCATCAGCAATCTCCTTTGTGTCAAGACCGTAGTTTGCAAGAAGCTGCCAAATAGAATCTAACATTATTTTGTCCTCCTTTCCACCTATTATCGGTATTATAATATCATAAAAAAATCAATTCTTTTTTCCTTTTTGGAAATTTAAGTTCATTTTTTTATAAACCGGCTAAATATTTTTCTCTTTTAGGAATATATTGCAAGTCTTCAAGAATAACCTTTGGGTTAATAACAGCAGCCTTTCTGACAAGCTCCATATCAACAGCATCAGGATAACGCTCAATATAGAACGCCATATTGGTGTTCCTGATATTTATTCTGTGTGCATCGGAGCCGATAAAATCTGCAAACCCCCTGTTTATCATTTGACAGGAAATTTGCATTTCTCTGTCACCGAATGCACCTGCAGGTGAACCTGCATTTATCTGAAAAAGCACACCGTTATCGGACAATCTGTTTATACAGGTAGGATCGTTGTGAACAAAGCCATACCTTTCAGGATGTGCAATAACCGGAACAAGCCCGAAGGATTGCAGATAATTGCACCATGAGGCAACGTCCTCCTCCGAGGTTTTACCGAAGTCAAACTCAATAAGCACGTAGCGTGAGCCATTAAGCGTATATGGCTTAAAATGCTTTATATTGAATATTTCATCATCACAGAGAATTTCAAAACCTTTTTTTATTATCAGGGATGAGCCCTGTTCATCAAGGGTCTCCTCAAGGATCTGAACCTTTTCCTCGCGCCTGTCATATAGCTCCTCAACAGAATCCCAATATATGAGATGAGGAGTAACAAAGAGGATCCCTGTGCCGCTGTCCTCTGAGCAAAAGCACATATCCATTGTTTCGTCAAGGCTTCTGGAGCCATCATCCACTCCCCAAAGTGTATGGGAGTGAATATCTATCATATTATCAAACATCTTTAGCCTCTTTTTCCAAGCTTTTTTCGCTCTTACCCAAGTGTGCACCTATAATGCCTTCGTCAATCATCATCTTAACAACAATAACTGTAAGCGGTAAGAGTATTACGCCCAATGCACCGAAAATCCTTGCACCAAGGAACATAGCCATAATTGTAACAATTGAAGGAAGTCCAACCTGGTTAGCAACAAGCTTCGGTTCAATGGCCTGACGCAAAACTGTAATTACGCCATAAAGGATGATAAGACCAATACCTAAGCCGAAGTTGCCTGTGATTATTGAATAAACTGCCCAGGGAAGCATAATTGTGCCTGTGCCGAGGACAGGTACTATATCAACAATACAAGTAACAAAAGCAATGATTGCAATATAGCCACCGTCATATACACCAACAAGCCTCATAAGGTTAAGGCCAAGAAAAACCTCAGTAAAGGTAATGATCATAAGTGTTACGTAAGCCTTTACAAGCTTACCTACACCCTTGGTGATTGTGTTTTTAGTTTCCACAATCTTCTTACCACGCTCCTCAGAGCAAAGACTGAGAATCATATCACGGATAATATCGTATTCTGCGGTCATAAACACACAGGAGATAATTGTCACCACTACGGTGATAATGATTGAGGGAATACCCTTAACGACACTCCACGCACCGCTGAGCGGTATAGACAATATACTTGCATCGAAGGTATCGGTTGCCTCGCTGTTCATAAGGTTTGAGAAGAAGTTTTCAACGTACTGCGATGCAGACACCCCTATTCCCTTTGGCAGCTTGATGAGAAGATTATTAACAAAATCCTTGGCAGCCGCAAGGAAATCATCCACCGACTTAAATTCTGCAAGAACGTGTGTAACCAAATCCTTCAGCTCTCTGCCAAGCGACGTAACAAGTGCCACAATAGCACCCACTACAATGGTAACCAAAAGCAGAACGATAACCATGGAAATCATACCGTGTGCTTTGAAATTCAGCTTTTTACCGATTGCTCTGACAGGCGACTGTAAAATGATTGAAAGCGCACCTGCAAACAGGAACGGGAACAAGTATCCCAATGCATAATTAACCAAAACGTAAAACAACGCAAAAATAATTCCAAAATAGATGAAATTTATAATAAATTTTCTTCTGCGCTCCGTAACCTTATTCATAAGCATTCCTCCCGGAAGGTGCCAAAACTTTCACACCTATCTAATCTACTATTTTAAACTATTAGAATAAATAATACAATAAAAATAAAAAATTTTTTATAAATATTCATTTTTCTCTTTATTATCAGGAATTTTTATGCTAAAATAGACGGGTATATACTGTAAACTCCGGAGGAATGGAAATGCAAATTGCAATTATGGGCTTTGGTACAATCGGTTCCGGTGTTGCCGAGCTCCTCTTAAAAAACCAAAAAAGTATCGTTGCCAAGAGCGGTCAGGCCTCTCTTGACATCAAATATATTCTTGATATCCGCGATTTTTCAAATCACGAGTTAGGCAAATACTTCACAACAGATTTCAACGACATTCTCAATGACCCTTCAGTAGGAATTGTTGTTGAATGTATGGGCGGTACTGAGCCTGCTTACGAATACGTTTCAAAGTGTCTTGCAGCGGGTAAGAGCGTTGTATCATCAAACAAAGAGCTTGTTGCTGCTAAGGGCTATGAGCTTCTTGAGCTTGCTAAGGAAAACAACGTTAACTTCCTCTTTGAGGCAAGCGTTGGTGGCGGTATTCCGATCATCCGTCCCATTAGCCAGTGCCTCGCTGCAAACGAAATCTGCGAAATTGCAGGTATCCTTAACGGCACAACAAACTTTATTCTCACAATGATGATTAACGAGGGTATGTCATTTGACGCAGCGCTTAAGTTAGCTCAGGTAAACGGCTATGCAGAGCGTGACCCCTCTGCAGATATTCTCGGTCACGACGCTGCCCGCAAAATCTGTATTCTTGCTTCACTTTGCTTCGGCAAGCACGTTTACCCCAATTTCGTTGAAACAGAGGGTATTACAGAAATCACAGCCGAAGACGTTGCTTATGCAAAGAACTGGGGCGGCGTAATCAAGCTTATCGGCAGAGCTGTGCAGAACGATGCAGGCAAAATCAGCGCTACAGTTGGTCCCTGCCTCATTCAGAATCATAGCCAGCTTGCATCTGTTGATGACGTATTCAATGCTATCCTTGTTAGAGGCGATGCTATCGGCGACGTAGTATTCTACGGTAAGGGGGCAGGCAAGCTCCCCACAGCAAGTGCTGTTGTTGCTGACGTTATTGACTGCGCAAAGCACACAACCAAGCGCAAGGCTTTTGGTTGGGGTCCTGACGAGGAAAACTACGTTATTGATCCCATGCTTCAGAGCGGTGCACTTTACGTACGTGCTGAAACAGACGACTACGTAACCGCATTCAACGAGGTTAACAAAATCTTTGAAGCTCCCTACATACTCCACAGAGAAGATGAGCCCAAGACAGAAATCGCATTCGTTACTCCCGTTATGCGCGAAAAAGAGGCTCGTGCAGCTATTGAAAAGCTCCCCATTGACGTAAAGACTGTTCTCAGAGTATTGGATTATTAAGATAAATAGACAACGAAAGGATTGAGCATTATGGCTCTGTGTCCCAAGTGTTACGGCATACTTAACTTCTGGAACGTTAAAGCCGAGTGCCCATACTGCGGCACAAACATTCCCAACCACAATTGGGAAGAGCGCCTTGATGAGGATGCTGCACACGCTGAAATCGCGTGGAGAAAGTTCAGAAAGTTCACAGGCAACTTCAAAAGCGCTTTGTTCGGCAACAAGTTAAGAATAGTTCGTTTTATATGCACCTTTATCCCCCTTGTTGCGCTTGTTTTGCCCTTGGCAAACTACAACTTAAACATTCCCTTCGTGAATTCATCAGCACAGAATATGACTCTGCTTGATTTCACGTTAAATACGTTTTTGAACCTAAACTGGGGCTCACTTTTCGGGTTTGCAGGCTCTGCGACCCTTGGCGCACCTGTTCTGATGCTTATGATCAGCGTTCTGTGCTTGTATCTTGCAGTTGTTTTCGGTGTGCTCAACTTCCTTTTTGTGCTTATCAAGGCACCATCCTTAAAGGCAGGCATAAACATTGTGCTTTGTGTTGGCTCCGATATCTGCTTTATCGCTGCAGGTGTGTTGTTTACAATTGCCACAGCATTATCAGCCGACACAACCGCATCATTTATCAGCGGTTCAGTACAATACGGCTTGTTTGTGGGTATAGCGTTATTTACCCTTAACATTGTGCTTAACACAATAATCAACAAATCCTTTAAAGCACAGCGACTTGAGCAAGCAAACGAAGAAGAATAAATAAAAACCTCGTGTGAATATCACACGAGGTTTTGTGTTTGTATTTTGGTTTCTTATTCTGCGATTTCAGATGTGCAATGAGGACAACGAGTTGCATCAATGCTGATTTCTGACTTACAGAAGGGACACTCCTTGATTGTGGGAGCTGCGGGAGCCTCTTCCTTCTTGCCTGCATCTCTGATTTTGTTGATAACCTTAACCATAAGGAAGATAACAAAAGCAGTGATAATGAAATCAATAACGCCCTGAATGAAAAGGCCGTAGTTGATTGTAGCTGCGCCTGCCTCCTGTGCAATAGCAAGAGTTGCATACTCCTTACCATCAAGTGCGTAGAACAAATCTGCAAAAGCAATGTTCTTTGTAAGAACTGAGATTGCAGGTGTGATAACGTTTTCAACAAGGCTCTTAACAATGTTTGAGAAAGCACCACCGATGATAACGCCGACAGCAAGGTCAATCACATTGCCCTGAGCAATGAATTTTTTGAATTCGCCAAAAAACTTTTTCATAAAACATACTCCTTCTTGTATACTTTTTAGACACAGTATACCATATTATCTTAAAATATCAATATATTTTTGCAACAAATTACATTGATAAATAAATGTTTATGTAGTATAATCCCCCTGTTAGGAGATGATTGCATGATTTTGACCGCCGATATAGGCAACACTAATATCACACTCGGTATTTTTGAGGGTGATGATATTGTCTTCGTTTCTCGTCTGGCAACACAACGACACAGAACCTCCGAGCAATATGCTATTGAGCTTAACGCTGTTTTTGAGCTTGAAGGCATAAATAAAACCGGCTTTGAGGGCGCAATTATCAGCTCTGTTGTACCTGAGCTCACTCGAGTTTTCAAAAACGCGATTGAAAAGGTAACGGGCTGCGATGCACTTGTTGTTGCTGCAGGCATAAAGACCGGTCTTAAAATCAATACAGACAACCCCAAGGAGGTTGGTGCAGACCTTGTTGCAGGTGCAGTTGGCGCCGTTACTCAGTACCCGCTCCCCTGCCTTGTTATGGACCTTGGTACTGCAACCAAAATTTCTGTGATTGACGAAAACGGAGTTTTTGCAGGCTGTACAATCGCTCCCGGTATTGGTATCTCACTTGATGCACTTTCAATGAGAACCTCACAGCTTCCCACAATTGAGCTGACCGCGCCTGAGCACGCAATCGGAACTAACACAATTGAGTGCATTCGCTCAGGAACTGTTCTCGGCAATGCGGCTATGCTTGACGGTATGGCAAGCCGACTTGAAAGAGAGCTTGGAACCACAATAAAATCCTTGGTTGCAACAGGTGGCCTTGCAAAGGAAATTGTTGCCTGCTGTGAAAAGGATATTATTTTCAACAAAGACCTTATTTTACAGGGACTTTTAACGATATACAGAAAAAACAGGTAACAAACAGAGTGGAAAAGGGTATTCTGAAATCTGCTTCGGATGTTCCTTGCCACTCCAGATAGCACTGTATCTCATAAGAGAATAGTAGCAAAAAGGAGTTTATCTATGAAAAAGAAACAAAAGCTTGTTTACCTTGTAATGTGCGCCTTATTTGCGGCATTGATAGTCGTAATGACATTCACACCCTACCTTGGCTACATTACTGTTGGTGTAATTGAAATCACAACACTTCACATCGTAGTAATTTTCGCATCAACCGTGCTTGGCTTCAAATATGGAGCAATAATCGGCGGTGTCTGGGGACTGACCTGTATTATCAGAGCTCTTCAGATGGGCTTCATCCCCTTCCAAAACCCCATGGTTTCATTAGTTCCCCGAATTATTGTGGGACTTATGGCGGGACTTGTGTTCTTCCTTTTAACAAAAACAAAATGCCCCAAGGCTATTTCACTTGGCGTATCTGCTTTTATAGGAACACTTACAAACACAGTCCTTGTTCTCAGTATGTTAAAGGTTTTTGGTGGCTTTGAGGTTCTCTTCGGAGAGGCAGCAAAAACAATTGATGCAATCATAGCAACCCTTATCGGTACAAATGGTATTATTGAAATGGTTGCTGCTGTTGTTCTTGTTCCCATCCTTTACACAGCAACTGAAAAGCATTTTAAGAAAGCATTATCAAAATAAAAGTACAAAAATAACCCCTGTTTTTTCTTGAGTATATAATTAAACCCCATAAGCCTCGGCTTATGGGGTATTTTTGTTTTATGCTTTTATTATTCAGCGGCTGCTTCAGTAGCCTCGCCTGAGATGATTGACTCCCAAACAGATTCCTCAGCTTCAACTTCATTTTCAACCTCAAAGTACTGATAAGGCTTGTATGAAACTGCTGCACAGATTGCCTCACTATCAGCAACTGCAGTCGCAGGATCTGTTGCTTCAAAAAGAATCTTGTAAAGGTTACCGTTATTAACAAAGATGTACATAACGTTCATACCTGTTTCGGATTTAAGAGTAAATCTTACAACCTTAAAGCAGCCGTCACCAAGAGCAACGCTCTCCTCCCAGGTTGCTGTTACGCTTGCTTCTTTTGTCAAACTTTCATAGGTTTCCTTGTTTGACTTATAATACTCATCATAAGTCTTGTTTATTGCTGTGATAGAAACCTTCTGCTGCTTAGCCTCATTAACAAATGAGCCGCTCTTTGAATTATCAACAGCCCAGCCCTCAGGAAGTGTGATGCTGTAGCCATAATACTCTGCCTTGTTATCCTCAAAAATAGGAACGAACTGCTGTGCCATTGTTTCGGGCTCACCATTTGCTCCTGTTACTGTTTCACCGTCTGCATCTGTAACGTAAACAATGAACTCACCGTCAGGTGTGTAAACGCGGTTGCCATTTTCATCTGTAACAAAGTTATACTCTGTTGCATCGGCATAAACCTTTGTTGTTTCGTTCTCTTCCTCATCGCCTTTGTTCTTATTGCATGCTGCAAAAACGCACACAAACAACATTGTCGCAACAAGGAGTGCTGCAATTATTTTTTTACTCAACTTAATTACCTCCGTAGAGAGAATGTATTACCCAAACTGTTTACAGTATTACCGCACAAATTAAACTGCGGGTGTTGCAACGGCAGCACCATCAAGAACAACAGCAGTTGTTGCTTCAGTTGTTGCCTCAGTTGATGTTTCAAGAGGGCTTGTGGGAAGCTCTGATTCCCATCTGATGTCAAAGTTTGCTCTGTCCTCAAGTGTGAACAATACGCTTACTGCACCAAGCTCCTCGTAAGTGCCTGCACCTGTCATATCCGCTACAACGTTAGCAGACTTAAAGTAGTTGATGTTTGTAATTTCGTTTGTAAGTCTGTTTACTGTTGCAGTAATCTTACAACCGCTGTAGCCAACGGAATAGTCATTGAGCTTAAGGTATGCGTTTGTTTTAGCAAGCTCCTCAGAAGCAAGAACAACGTCCTTATCGCGGAGCTCAAATGCCTTTGCAAGTGCAGATGTATCGCCGCCTGCTTCAACGTCATTGAATGCGATTGTGATATAGTAAACGTCGCCAACCTCTTTGATTGTAGCGTAATCAATATCATCAACTGTAAGAGCGCTTACCCATGACTCACCCTTAACGTAAAGGAACTCTGAATTATCCTCGCCTTTAGCAACGTCACCTGAAACCTCTTTGATGTCCGCAAGCATCATATCCTTAAGACCTGCTGCCGCACTATTGATTGCGCTGAACTCTGCAGGAATTTCCTCAGCCTCCTCAGAGCCCTTTGATGTGATTTTGATTGAACCATCAGGAACGTTCATTTCATATCTGTATGACAATGCGGGCTTTGAAGCCTTGAGGTCATTTACAAGACTGTTGAAATAATTGAGAACTTCCTCACTTGTGCTGCCGACAGCTATTGCGCTCTCGGTATAAACTGCAGCCTCAGTTGAGAAAACCTCGGTCTCCTCTGTAGTATCAGATGAACCGCATGCTGTTAAGGAAACAAGCAAAGCGCTGATAAGTAAAATAGCTGTTAAAACTGAACAAATACGTTTCATTAAGGTTTTGCCCCTTTCAAAAATCTGCGCAAACCCGATATAAACCGAATTTACTATTATTCACCTTGCAATTATATCACAAAAATACAATATATAACAGTTATTTTTTGCTTTTTTTCATATTTGTATAAAAAGCACAAAATGCCTATGTTACTTTTGTATTTAACAACTAATTATTTAAAATAATAACAGTATATATCGTTGACTTTTGATATGTATTAAACTATAATGTGATACATAGTGAAATAAGTGAGGTGTCCCATTATGGCAGACAATAACAATATAGATCTCCTTGAGCCTCTCAACCTTGATATTGATGAAATTCCACAGATTCAAAGGAAGAGAAGGGTTGACGTTCCCAGCAAAAAGGAAATGCGCTTACGCGAAATACAGGCAAAGCAATTCCTTTGCGTTATGCTTGCATTCATAATCGTTTTCGTTGGCGTTGTTTGCATTTTCGCTAACAAGAACAACAAGGAATATCTTGCACAGAAGGAACTTGAGGCAGCACAGAATGCACAGTCACTCAATACAATTGACGTTAGTGCAACAGCAGCCGCTGCTACACAGGCACAGCAGGCAGGCTCAATCCAAAAAGTCACAACAACTGCACCCGTTTTAACTACGGAGGCAACAACACTTCCCGAAACCTCTGCCCCTGTTACACAGAGCAACGGTGTGGGCAGCATGGACAATCCAATTATCGTTACAGACTGCAGCTTTGCAACTGCTGTTGTTAACAGGAACTATCGCATACCCTCAAGCTACGAGGCTGATCTTGTTTACGTTTGCGGAAGTGGTGAAAGGCTTCAGCGCGAGGTTGCCGCACAGTATGAAAAAATGTACAATGCAGGTCTTAACGACGGCGTTACTCTTACCCCCTGCTCAGGCTACCGCTCATACAGCACACAGGAAACTCTTTACAACAGGAAGGTTGACCTGTTCACAAGTCAGGGCTACTCCTACGACGAGGCAAGAGTCCAGGCAGCGACAATCGTTATGATTCCCGGCTCATCCGAGCACAACCTTGGCTATGCAATGGATATTGTGTGCGTTGAGGAATGGTTTGAGGACACAGCTGAATTCAGATGGCTTATGGAGCACGCAGCGGACTACGGCTTCATCCTCAGATACCCCGAGGACAAGCAGGACGTAACAAAGGTTATTTACGAGCCCTGGCACTGGCGCTACGTTGGTGTTGAAACAGCAAAAGCAATCAAGACAAGCGGCCTTGTAATGGAAGAATATTATGGGAAGTCAGCACAATGATAGGAATTAAAGTAGAAAAAGCCCACGGCGAATACGACCCCGGTACAAGTAAGTTTTTCGGTTCACCTACTATGCCGGAGGAGTGGCTCTCAGACGGAACCGTTGGTGACGAGGATTTCTTCTTCTGCCAGTTAAGATTATCAGAATTCAAGTCCTATGATAAGGAAGGCGTTTTACCTCAAAAGGGCTTTATATACGTCTTTCTCACCTTTGAGGATGGCAGGTTCATTCCCAACGTGCGCTATGCACCCAATGAGCCCGACACTCTCATTGATGACTTCAATGCAGGCTTTGACTTCCTTGGTGACACAGATACAGAGTATTCTATTGATTTTTTTGATACAGCTTCTGCCGAGGACGGCACAAGGCTGCTTGTAAGCGATGGCGACAAAACCATTTTGCTGCAGTATGACCCCCTTGATGACAATATGCCATCATTCCTTGCAGATACTGAAAAGATAGCATACATTACCATGGATACGGCATCACTTAAGTCACTTGATTTTTCAGACGTTGAGTTCACAATAGCATAAAAAGAAAGCGTTCAACAGCCCAGGCTGCTGAACGCTTTTTATTATGTGACTTATGCATTGTCATTAAGTACAAGCTCGGGATTCTGGAAGAACTCCTCCATCTTTGTAAGGAAGGGTCTTACCTCACCAAAGTCAAGTGCTCTGTGGTCGAAAACAATGTTGATAGGAAGAACTGTTCTGATTTCAACCTTGTCCTCACCGTTTTCATCAGTAACAACCATAGGCTTCTTCTGAAGTGTACCGATACCGATAACACAAACCTGAG
>JAGBTL010000036.1 GCA_017631355.1 Clostridia bacterium | reverse complement strand
TTACAATATCTATCCCCTTGTGCTTAACACCAAAGGCATTTGTGTGGTCGTGACCCGTAAACATGGCAAGAACGTCTCCCTTTTCAACCATAGCATCAAACTGACCGTAGTTTTCATAGCCGGGACAGGGATACTCTCTTAGGGTGCCATAGTTCACCTGCTTGCCATCAAGCATATAATATTCATCCTCGTTATACAAGTGCTTGTAGGCAAAGGGCTTCCATGAATCCGTTTTCTGAAGCACGTCATAAATCTCACCAACAATTATATGCTGAAAAACAAGTGAATTAACAGTAGCACCATTGTTTTCAGCCTTAAGCTTATCAGAGGTCTGCTTATACCACTCTATCTGGTCAGGCTTAACGCAGCTATATCTGCCCTCTTCATCATAGTCACCCGAGTCAAATACCCACAGATTGAATTTTACGTTATCCCCATCAGATGAAAGCACCGGAATATTATACGTGCCGCAACCTGAAAGTGCCTCACCATCATCCACAGATATTGAGCAAGAGAAGGTGTTGTAATACTCCATAAGCTCCTCGCGAGTCATTGCCCCTTGCTCCGAATCATGATTACCGAAGGTTACTGCAACAGGGATATTCCTTGATTCAAAAACGTTCATCAAGGCGTTTATAAGTTTTTTGGTATCATCTGCGCTGTCGCAATTAAGAACAATATCCCCTGTTAGCATAACAATATCGGGCTTTTCAGCATCACACGCACGTTCAACTAACCAAATCGTAGGGTCAAAATTGTGGTTGAATTTCAGGTGTGTGTCAGTAATATGTAAAATCTTCAGCTTACCGTCCGAATTGAATTTTATTGTTTTATCTGTTTCATTCTGACTGTCGGCAGGTGCATAATTCACACCGCTGTATTCAGGTCTGATTGAGAGAGACAGAATACCAACAATAATGGCGAAAACTACTATAAGCGGTATAAATTTACTAATTCGTTTCTTTATTTTATTTTTCATTACTATACCTCAAACAAGCTATATTTTCTGTAAACATTATACCATTCGCAAAGTTAAAAAGCAACAAAGCACACAACTTAAAAGACCTGATTCGTTTTTTGCGAATCAGGTCTACGTTTTATTTCCACTTAAAGTGTGGTCTATAATGCAAATAAATTATTCTACCGAAGTCGTCTATTCTCCAGCACCAGCTTGTAGCACTTCTGTAAAGATAATTAAGCTTTTCCTTCATTGTTCTGAGCTTGAAGGTATATTCCCTTGGCTCAACAGTATCATAAAGCGGGGTTACACATTTGCACTCATAATCCGCATAGGTCTGAACAGCGGATAAAACAAGCAAATCGCTGTCATTGGGCAGAATTATGCTGTCCGCACCATCTGTATCAAGCTCATATTTAAAGAAGAACAGCTGATGTGCAAAATCATCGCCTGATTTTGAATGAGTGTGTGTACACTCCCAGCCAATAACGTCCGTTTTGATTTT
This sequence comes from Clostridia bacterium, assembly GCA_017631355.1. Taxonomy (GTDB): domain Bacteria; phylum Bacillota; class Clostridia; order Oscillospirales; family Acutalibacteraceae; genus DTU089. Next base: position 8,102 of record JAGBTL010000036.1, on the reverse strand, counting down.
TGCGGTACGCTTCATGCTGTACAAATCCCAAGCGAAGGGTCTTTCCTCAATATCGCTTACCTTAAGTGAAACGATTTTATCACCAAGAGTAAAATCAAAGGACTTATCACCGTTAAGACTTGCACAAAGGAGAACAAGCTTTTTGCTATCAGAGTTAAGCTCAACACGCTGACCATTAGCAATAAGTGCATCGTACTCACACTTTGTTATTGGGAAGCTCACTCCGCCGCTTGTAATAACATCGGGAAGGATTTCAGCAGGTATTGCGAAGCCTTTGTCAGCAATACCCTTCACCTTTCGGTTACCGTTTTCGGAGGTTGACTTAACATTAAATGGTAAAGCAACAGTTGACTGCTTAACTACGTTACCCATAACACCTGAAGGACCGAGTTTAAGTGCAAAGCTTTTAACCTCATAGGGCTTCATATCAAACACAAGGTATCCGTCAACAACCCTTGCATCGCCAATATGCTCCTCAGAAGCGTAAATCTCGCGCGCATCTTCAATGCCGTTGCCAAGCTTAAGCTTAACGCTTTCGTGAGCAATATTCGCACCCTCATTCACTCTTACAACGATTTCATCGCTATCCTCAGCCTTCTTTACTGCGCGGATAATAATTGCATCATCACTTATTTCAGCAAAGCTGAAGGAGCTACCAAGACAACCGTTATGCTTATCTGCAACAAAGGCAGTCATAGGTGCATTAAATTCACGAGCAGAGGTCTGAACACGGGTAAGGTCACTACCCTTGTGAGCACAAATTGCATAGCCATATCTGTTAAGGCCGAGGTCCATCATACTCTGCTTTGAGCCGGGACGTGAGTTGTTAAGAGGTGTATGTATTACTGTAAGTCGCAGCGTTCTATCATCAAGCTTATCCCAGCCATATTTACAATCGCTGATAACAGAAACACCGTATTCACCGCTATCGTCTGTAACGTCAACCCATTTTTGTGCAGGAACCTCATAAACCTTTTCATTAGCGTTACCGCGCTTGATGGCGCCGAGTCCAAGATCAAAGGTTGCTTCCTTATTTGAGCAGGTAAAACTGAACACGTTTTTGCAAAGTGTGCGCTGATTGTTCCACTCAAACTCACTCTGAACCTCAACCATATCAGAGCCTGCACAAAGAGTAATGTTATTAGTAAAAACTGAATAATCACACTTCTGCACAACCTGAATTGTACATCTTGCGGCGCCTTCCTCAACAACACTTGCTTTAACAAGCTGAGCCTTTCTATCGGGCTTTCTTATAGATTGGTCGTACTTGATTTCCCAAGCAGGATAAAGCCATCCGCCAACGTAATTATCAAAAATACCCAACGTAACAGGTGCTGAAAGAAGCTCCTTATTGAGCAGCTTATCAAAAATCGAACCAATGTCACCGTTATCATCAAGGGTAACAAGGTAACGCTCGTTTTCCAATGATTTTGGTGTTGCCTTAACAGCAGCTGTGAGAGAACAGCTCTCGCCACCAACAACATCAAAAACAACATATGAATACGCAGGCATATTCACGGTAATTGCAATTTTTGTGGCGCCATTGCCTGAGCTGATAACCTGTGCAGGAACCTGAACTCCATCAGCATTATAAACAGCCACTTCCTTGAATTCACCTTTGATTGTTGCATTAACAGAACCAATACGCGGAAACTCAATAGGATTATTAACAACAACAGGAATTCCTTTACAGAAGGATGTATCAAGCATTGAGGATACAGCAGAAACGCTCTTTTCATATTCGTGAGCGAGCTGATTAAGTGAAAGGCCATAATCATTCCATGAACGGAGATACACGTTATGCAAGGACGTGCCAGGAAGGTCATCGTGGAACTGATGATTTATAGCGCGCTTCCACGCGGTATTAAGCTGTGTCTGCGGATATTCTGCAACACCGAGCCATTTTGCTGTAACAGCAGCTCTTTCGGCCATTTCAGCAAGCTCCTCACAGCGCTTGTTCCAACGTTTGCTGATTGCACGTGAGGTATAGCCTGCCGTGCCGTGGTCTGTTAAAAGAAATTCATTGTCCCATGAAGGAAGTCTGTCCCTATCAGCCTCGGTCATTTCGGTCATAATTTCCTTAAAGACCTTGTCTGAAGCAGAGGAATGAACCTTGATGTCGGAGCTGTCGTTCTTCTTCATATTTGTGCGAAGACTTCTCACAGATATTGGCAAGGGTCCGCCACCGCGGTCACCAATACCGTGGAAGATTTCAGTCATATTATAACCACATGCATCATTTTCGTTGAGCTTTTCCTCAATAGCCTTGCTTTTGCGAAGGTTTTGAAGAACTGCAACGTAGTTGTGCATTTTAATACTCGCAATAATATATTTGCCATCAGGACCATACCATTTGCCGATATCATAGGGCTGACCGAAGGCACTACCCCACGAAAGCTTTTGCGTGGTAAAGCCGTAAAGGTTAGCGTGACGTGCAATTGAGGGCAAGGCATAACCAAACCCAAAGCAGTCAGGCAAAAAAACGTCGCGGCTTCTGATGCCGAACTTTTCATTAAAATAGTTATTACCTAAAAGGAAGTTCCTGAAAAGTGCCTCAGGTGAAGGAACGTTAACGTCGCCATTTTCCCATCCTGCACCGCAGGGGTACCAATTCCCCTTCGCAACGTATTCCTTCAATTTTTTAAACTGCTCGGGATAATATTCCTCCATAAGCTCATAGCGATATGCGCCCTCAAAGTTAAACACATACTCAGGATATTTTTCAAACAAGTGAAAATTCCAATTAAGTGTTTGCGGAATGTAGGTTTTGAGAGTTTTTTCAAAATCCCAATTCCACACAGTATCAAGGTGAGCAGTAGCTATGGTGTGAACGTGCTTTTCTTTACTCATAATTCTGTTAACACAAAAAGTGCCGTTCCTTTCAAAAACTTTAAGAATATTCTACCATATCTTTATTGTAATTGCAATGTGTAATCTTGAAAAACAAGATTTTATATGATATATTGAAATCATCAAATATAAGGAGCGTGCTTTTATGAAAAACAAAATAAAAGAGCTTTTTTGCTGGTCCTTTCCCAATGCAACAAAGGACATCGGACCATACTCCAACAAGGAGCGCAACGTTTACCTTGCAGGTATGTTCGGACAGAATATTATTTATTCCGTAATCGGCTCTGTGCTGCAGGTATTTTACACAGATATTATTTTAATCCCCACAATTGCTGTAAGTGTTATTATGGGTATTTCAAGAATATGGGACGGTCTTAATGACATTATCATGGGTACTGTTGTTGACAAAACCCACACACGTTGGGGCAAATGCAGACCCTACCTTAAATTTGTGCCCATGCCCATTGCACTTACAACAATTTTATTGTTCCTGCCCATCGGTAACATGAGCACGGCATTTAAAATTGTGTTCGTTATTTTAACCTTCCTTTTATGGGAAACTCTTTACACTCTTGGTGATATTCCGTTGTGGGGTGTTACATCACTTATGACCCCTGAAGAGGAAAAGCGCGCAAAGCTTATTTCTGCTGCAAGAACAATTTCAAGTGTTGGCAGTATAGTTGTTGTTGGCTTCTACCCCATCAAGGATGCACTCGGCGCAATTGACATCGGTTTGTTTGAAAACACAGGTAAAGCAAACTCTGACCTTGCATTCTTCTCAGAGCCACAGGGATATTTGTTGGCAGTTATTGTCATCGCTCTTTTCGGTGGCATACTCTTCAGACTTCCCTTTGCATTCATCCGAGAAAGAATTGCACAGGCACCCAAGGAAAAGGACACAGGACTTAAGGAAAACCTTAAGCTTATGTGGGAAAACAAGCTTTTCCTCCGCGCATTGTCATCAAACATTCTTGGTTGCACTAAGACAATTCTTATGACAGCAGGTATCTACTTCTGCAAGTGGGTGCTTGGTAATGGTGGTAACGAAACACTCTGGCTCATCAAGTGCGGTGGTCCCTTCCTTGTTGGTATGATTATCGCAATGAACGTTAGTACATATTTTGCAAAGAAATTCGGTAAGAAGAAGGTTTACCTTGCATCATCTTACCTTAATGCAATTCCCTACGTGCTTATTTTCTTTATTGGTTATCAGAATATTCTTTTCCTTGGCGTAATGCTCTTTATTGCAGGCTTCCTTACAGGCTTTACAACAGTTTATAACACAACAATGATTGCCGACAGCGTTGACTACATGGAGCACAAAACAGGCAAAAGAAACGACGGTGTTTTCTTCTCCGGACTTAACTTCACATCAAAGCTTACAGCAGCAATTACAGCTATTGTAACAAACCTCATTTTCTCTCTTGTTGACTACACAGCTACAATCAACGAGCTTACTGAAAACATTGCTACAGCTTCAGCACAGGGTATTGACTACACACTCAACTTTGCTTCATCATATCCCGAAATCACATCTGCAATGCTTGTACTTATCACCTTCGTTCCTGCAATAGGCTGTATCCTTCAGGCATTGCCCATCCACGGTTATTTCCTTGACGAAAAGAAGCACGCGAAAATTCTTGAGGAATTAGAGGAAATCCGTGCAAATAACGTTATAGAATAAATTACTCAAAACATTTTCCGAAGGAGAACTCAAATGTTTAACCCCCAGTTAATTAAAGACCAATGCGTTGAATGGATACGCGAATTTTTTGAAAAAAACGGCAACGGATGCACTGCTGTTGTTGGTATTTCAGGTGGCAAGGACAGCTCTGTTGCTGCTGCGCTTTGTGTGGAGGCACTTGGCAAGGACCGCGTTATCGGTGTGCTTATGCCACAAGGCGAGCAGCACGATATTGATAAGGCATTTATGCTTGTTAATCACCTTGGAATAAAGCACTACGTTGTAAACATAAAGGATGCTGTTGCAGGTATTTTAAATGCTTTACCTGAAGATTTACAGGTAACTGCACAGACTGTACAGAACATTCCGCCACGAATCAGAATGTCAACACTCTATGCAGTTTCTCAAAGCTGCAACGGCAGAGTTTGCAACACCTGCAACCTTTCCGAGGACTGGGTTGGCTACTCCACACGATATGGTGATTCCGTTGGTGACTTCTCCCCTATGTCAAACCTTACCGTAACCGAGGTTAAGGAGATTGGTTATTTGCTTGGACTTCCCCGTGAGCTTGTTGACAAAACACCTATTGACTGACTTTGCGGCAAAACTGATGAGGAAAACCTGGGCTTTACCTATGCAACACTTGACAAGTATATCAGAACAGGTGAAATTGACGATCCTGTAACCAAGGAACTTATTGACAAGCGCCACAGAGCTAACCTTTTCAAGCTTCAGCTGATGCCTATATTTGACCCACACATTGAAACAAAAGCATAACAAGAAAGCGTTGCAGTAAATTTCTGCAACGCTTTTATTCATATAAGACCACTAACAATCATAAAATCAATGGTAAAACATATATCATTAAGCATCAATATCAAATATATTTAAAAAATACAAATTTAGTATGGTTTAGTTATTGACAAATAATGGTTGAGGTGTTATTATATTTCAAGTTAGCAATGGCTAACTGATTGAGAGGTGTGTAAAATGGATCTTACTAAAGTTGATTTGTGCAAAGAATACGTTATAAAAAGCATTACCACCCACGACGCTGAATTAGAGGCATTTCTGTTTTCATTAGGTTGCTTTTCAGGTGAGAAAATCACCGTTATAAATCGTCGAAGAAGTGGCTCAATCGTTGCAATCAAGGATGGTAGATACAATATTGACACTCCCCTTGCTCAGGCTATTGAAGTTTTTTAACAGAGTATTATTACTCTGAATATTTTTTCGCACTACAAGTTAGCGTAGGCTAACCAACCAAACAACAAAGGAGGATTTAAAATGAGAATTGCTATGACAGGTAACCCTAATAGTGGTAAGACGACCATGTTCAATGCTATTACGGGCAGAAATGAAAAGGTCGGCAATTGGGCTGGTGTTACTGTTGATATAAAGAAAGCATCCATAAAGAAATCCTTTAACGAATCTGATGAAAAAATTGTTTGTGTTGATTTACCCGGTGCATACTCAATCTCCCCCTTTACAGCAGAAGAAAGCGTAACACGTGATTATATACTTAACGAAAGACCCGACATTATTGTTAACATTGTTGATGCTACCAACTTAAGCAGAAGCCTGTTCTTCACAACACAGCTCCTTGAGCTTGGTATTCCTGTTGTTGTAGCACTCAACAAAACAGACCTTAACAGAAAAAAGAAAACAGAGATTGATATTAACGCTCTGTCAAAAATAATAAATTGCCCTGTAATTGAAACAATATCAACTTCCAAAAAAGGCTTAAAGGACGTTATTGATGCTGTTTTATCCTTAAAAGGAAAATCACAGATCGCGCCCTTCACACAGCCTAACATTGAATACTCTGACAAGGCTGCCATTGCTAAAGCAGACAAGCAGCGCTTTGCGTTTGTTGGCGGTGTTGTAAATCAGGTTGAAAAAAGAGCGGTTTCAACACACAAAAGAAACACACAGGACAAAATTGACGACCTTCTCACTAACAAATGGTTAGGCTTGCCCATATTTGCAGTTGTGATGTTCCTTGTTTTCTGGATTTCACAGGCAGGTCCCGGCGTGTGGGTTGCTGATTGGTTAACCGCACTTATGGAAAGCGGTCAGGAATGGGTTGGTGCACAGTTCACCGATGCAAATCCCCTGCTTTATTCCTTGCTCATTGATGGTGTTATTGGTGGTGTACTTGCCGTTGTAGGCTTTTTGCCACTTGTTATGGTAATGTACTTCCTTATTGCTCTGCTTGAGGATTGCGGATATATGGCGCGAGTTTCAGTTATACTTGACCCCATATTCAAAAAGGTTGGACTTTCAGGTAAATCTGTTATTCCCTTTGTTATTGCAACAGGCTGTGCTGTTCCCGGTGTTATGGCGTGCCGTACCGTTCGCACAGAGCGTGAGCGCAGAGCAACCGCAATGCTTGCACCATTTATGCCCTGTGGCGCGAAGCTTCCTGTAATCGCCCTTTTTGCAGGTGCATTTTTTGAGGACGCAACGTGGGTTGGTCCCCTTATGTATTTCCTTGGAATTATTATCATTTTCTTTGGTGCACTCATAATCAACAAAATAACAGGCTACAAGGCGCGTAAAAGCTTCTTTATTATGGAGCTTCCTGAATACAAGGCGCCATCGTTTTTCCGTGCATTCAAATCAATGTGCTCACGTGGTTGGGCGTACATAGTAAAAGCCGCAACCATAATCCTGCTTTGCAACACGGTCGTTCAGATTATGCAGACCTTCTCTCTGAGCCTTAGTGTTGCTGAAAGCGCTGACCAATCCATCCTTGCTGCTATTGCAGAGCCATTCTCATATTTACTTGTTCCTGTTGTTGGCGTCATTTCGTGGCAGCTTGCGGCAGCTGCTATAACAGGCTTCATTGCAAAGGAGAACGTTGTTGGTACTCTTGCTGTTTGCTTTGTAGGCCTTGAAAACCTCATCAACACAGATGAGCTTACAATGATTGAGGGTGCAGGTGCAGAGGTTGCTTCACTCTTTGCAATTACACGTGTTGCTGCACTTGCTTACCTTATGTTCAATCTGTTCACGCCCCCCTGCTTTGCCGCAATGGGTGCTATGAACGCTGAAATGAAGAGCAAAAAATGGTTCTTTGCTTCAATAGGCTTCCAGTTTGGCACAGGCTTTACAATCGGCTTTGTTGTTTACCAGTTTGGTACACTTATTACAACCGGGGCATTTGGTGCCGGCTTCCTTCCCGGACTTGCAGCAGTTACTGTTTTTGCAATTATAATCGCAGTCTTGTGTGTCAAATCAGGTCGTAAGGCAAAGGTGTAAAAAATGAAGGATTTAATAATTATTGTAATAGTTGCCCTGATTTTTGTTCTTGCCCTTGCTTACGTTATCCGCAAAAAAAAGCAAGGTGTAAAATGCATTGGTTGTCCTTACGCCAAGGATTGTGCACAAAAATCAAACAGCTGCTCCTGTAACACAAAATAAATTTACGCTACTTGTAAAACAAGTGGCGTTTTTTATTGTAAACAAAACAAAAATATGCTAAAATAACACGAAAATTATTATTAAAGGTGTTTTTATGTATTACGGATTGCTTACTGTATCCGTCATCTTATTTGGCATACAG
>JAGBTL010000035.1 GCA_017631355.1 Clostridia bacterium | reverse complement strand
TTAAGCGGTCCTGAAAGAATCTCTGTAAATAACAGGATGAACAAAACTATTGTTATATATCTTTCATACTGCATTATTTTGAAATAATACTTATCCGGAACAATGACGGATGCTATCCTGGAGCCATCAAGCGGAGGTATTGGCAGCAAATTAAATACAGCAAGACCAACGTTAATAGTCGCAGCAAAGGAAAAAAACAAAATCAGATAGCCTAATACTGTTGGATTACCAATTGGCACAAAGGAAATAAGATGGCCGATAAACAGTGCAATAAATGCCTGTAAAAGATTGCACAAGGGACCTGCAAAAGCAACAACTGCCATACCAAGCTTTGCGTTTTTAAATTTACGGATTCTCACAGGCACGGGCTTAGCATAACCAAAACCGCAAAGAAAAATCATAAGCGCACCCATAGGGTCAATATGAGCCATTGGGTTGATTGTGAGTCTTCCGCGCAAACGAGGGGTATCGTCACCCAACTTATCTGCAGCAAAAGCATGAGCAAACTCGTGGAGAGGAGCGGCACAGAAAATAACAAATGCCATTGAAAAGAGAATGATCCCCAATTCAACAAATCCTATATCCCCTCTTATGAACTCTCTTATATAACTGAGCATAAAAACACCTGTCTTTAAATTTTACTATAATATGTAAAAAAGGTCAATAACATTACTCAAATTCAACGAGCAACAACCACAACTCTGTCAAGACCTGAAGCATCCTTGATAATGTTACCTTTTTCTGCCTTACCAAGGAAAAGAGAAAGAATATCATTTGCTTGGTCTTCACCGCACTCCATTGCAAGGTATCCACCAACGTTAATTAAAGGATACCACATATCGGCAAGCTTTCTGTAAAATACGAGACCATCAATACCGCCATCAAGAGCAAGTCGGGGCTCAAACAAGACCTCGGATTGAAGCTCATCAATTTCCTCACTCCTGATATACGGAGGATTGGAAAGTATAATATCAGGTCTTGGTAAACCTATAAAGCTACTGTCATCAAGCATATCGGCTTTGATAATCTTAACGTTGTCAACGTCAAGCATCTCCTTATTCTGGCGGGTATATTCAAGCGCTTCATCGGAAACGTCAATGCAATAAACCTGCACCTGATGACATCTTTTAGCTATGCTCAAGCCGATACAGCCACTACCACAGCAGATATCAAAAACAACCTTAAGACCTTTTTTGTTGATTTTTTCAATTGCGTATTCAACAAGCATTTCAGTTTCGGGACGTGGAATAAGAACGCCTTTGCCCACCTTGAATGAATATTTGTAAAAGCCCCACATGCCTATAATATACTGCAACGGCTCGTGGCTGCAGCGTCGGTTAACACAATCCTCAAAATGAATGAGCTTAACCTCATCAACCATATCCCCTGAGTGCATAAGCAAGCCTGTTTTATTATAACCGAAGCAATATGAAACAAGCTGCTGTGCATCAAACTCGGGACTATCACATTGTGCCTCGGTAAGGACTTTAACAGCCTCGCGATAAACGGAATAAAGTGTTTTCAATTACTCTTCCTCCGTTGTGTCTTCGTTTGCATCTTTGCTATCCTCTTTTTCAGGTAAACCATAAAGAACAGCCTTGATTGATTCGATACCAACCTCAATAATATCGTCTGTGGGCTCTTGTGTTGTAAGCTTCTGCATAAAAAGACCGGGAGCTGACAACAAACGAACAAAAGCATTATCGTGCTTGCCCGCAAACTTAATGAACTCATAGCCAATACCAACAGTCAACGGCAAAACAAGCAGCTTTACCGCCATCCAAACAATTCTGTTAACCTCTTTGAGTTCAGGGAAAAGAACAACAAGAAGAGAGGTAATAAGAATGCTTATAATAAGCACAACGAAAATAAAGCTTGTGCCACAACGAGGATGTAAACGGCTTTGCTTTTTAACGTTTTCAACAGTAAGCTCCAAGCCTGCCTCGTAACAGAAAATAGACTTATGCTCTGCACCATGGTACATAAAAACACGCTTAATATCCGGAATTTTAGAAACAATCCAGATATATGCAACAAAGATAACCATTCTCATTATACCCTCAAAAAGAGGATGTAAATCCTTGATTGCATCTTTAAGCAAATATTTATCAATAAGGTCAACAACCAATGAAGGAAGATACGTAAACAAGCCCACCGCAAGCAAAATGCCGAGGACGGCAGATATACCTGCAACAACCGTCATCATTGTGGGTCCGAAATGATCTGAAAGCCATTTGTCAAGCTTTGACATTTTTTCAGGGTCCATATCAGGGTCATCTATACCTGCTTTTTCGGCAGATTTTTCCATACACTTAAAGCCGAAAAGCAATGACTCAACCATATTAACCACGCCACGAATCAAGGGCCAGCCTGCAGGCTTGAATTTATCACGAAGGTGCTTTACCTCAAGCTTCTCTGTATCAATAGAGCCGTCAGGAAGCCTCACAGACATAGCGGCGCCCATGGGACCCATCATCATAATACCCTCAATAAGCGCCTGTCCGCCAACTGAAATTGGAGATTCACACTTACACTCTTTATTTTTATTGTTTTTCATTTTCAGTCACTCTCATTTCTTCAATAAGTGATGCAACAGGCTCAACCTGAACCTTTTCAATAGGCAAAACAATGGTAACTGTTGTGCCCACGTTTAATTCACTGTTTATCTCAAATTCACCATTGTGAAGCTTTACGATTTCATCAACAACCGCAAGACCGATACCCGATCCACGAACCTGTATATTCGCCTTATAAAACTTCTTTTTTACGTTTGGTAAATCATCGGGCGCAATTCCGCAGCCTGTATCAGAGAAGTTAATGGTTAAAACGCCATCATCAACAACTGCAGTAACGTTAACAAGACCACCCTGCTTGTTATATTTAAACGCATTATCAAGAATATTTACAAAAACCTGCTTGATTCTGTTAGGGTCACCCATCATAGGTGCAGGAATTTCAGGTGCATTGTAATTTATTTCAATACTATCACGCTTTGAACGCTCCTTAAATACGAAGACAGCTTCATCAAGCTCTGCGAGAACGTCAATTTTTTCAAGTCGCAGAGTAAGATTACCGCTTTGTATACGCGAGAAATCAAGAAGCTCCTCAACAAGATGTGATAAGCGTTCAGATTCGTTGATGATAACCTCTGTTCCCCTTCGGGAAATTTCTCTATCCTCACCATCAAGCTCCTTGAGCATTTCACCCCAACCCTTAATGGCAGTAAGAGGTGTTCTGAGCTCGTGGGAAACCGTTGAAATAAAGTCATTTTTCATTTTATCCGCAACGGCAACCTCATTGATCATTGTATTTATAGAATCAGCAAGATCTGAAATTTCGTCCTCATTTTTATTTTCCGTTTCAATACGAACGTCATAATTACCCTTTGCAATCAGCTTTGCGGTCTCATTGATTTTCTGCAAGGGTGCAACAATTGTCTGTACAAAGAAAACGCCTGATAAGGCAACAAAGAAAATGGCAACAAGGTAAACGGCAAGCAAAATAAAGGAAAAGCCGAGAATCTGCTTATCAATTCCCTTCATTGAGGTCATAAACCTTACTGCGCCTGAAAACTCACCGTTTTCGCCTTGTGGAAGCACCATTGCAACGCTTGCAATATGCTCACCATTGCGATTATATCCAAACCATTTGCAAACGCCTGTGGCTGCCTTCTGAGCATCCTTAACGTCGCCCATGGTTTTGATTTTTTCATCACTTTCAAAGCCTGATGATGAAACAAGAACGTTACCTTCCTTGTCAATAACCTGAACCTCAATGTGACTTTTATCGGTAAAGCTATCTGTAAATTCCTTTGCCTTTTGCCTGAAAACATCAGGATCGCCATCAATATATGGCGTGAAATACGTTGTAACGGTTTCGTTGGCATAACCCGAAAGATAATTAACAACATAGTTGCGATAATAGCTTGTAAAAAACAAAACACAAGCGGTAACAAGCACAAGAAGAATCATTGCCGTGATAAGTAATGTGTTAGTAGCCCATCGCCTTGTAATACCC
>JAGBTL010000034.1 GCA_017631355.1 Clostridia bacterium | reverse complement strand
TTCTTGAAATCACAGGCTTTGCAGATATTTTGGTGATTAAATAATGGATAAGGTTACAAAAGCAATTATTTTTGCCGCAAATGCACACGACGGTATGTGTAGGAAAAAGGATGAAACTCCCTACGTTCTTCATCCTCTTGAGGCTGCGGCAATTGTGGGAACAATGACTTCCGATCAGGATGTTATTTCTGCAGCTGTATTGCACGATATTGTTGAGGATACACATATCTCAATAGATGAGCTTGAAGCAGAGTTCGGTGAAAGAGTAAGAGCGCTTGTTGAAACCGAAACAGAGGAAAAAAGGCACGATTTACCCCCAGCGGAAACGTGGAAGCTTCGCAAAGAGGAGTCCCTCAATGTTCTGCGAAGCGCAGAAGATACAGCCGTTTTAATGCTTTGGCTTGGTGATAAGCTTGCTAATATGCGCTCCTTCTACAGAATTCATCAGCGTGAGGGCGATGCAATGTGGCAGAGCTTTAATCAATGCGATCCTCAGCAGCAGGAGTGGTATTACAGGACTATTGCCGAATTGACGTCTCCGCTTAAGGAACACCACGCATGGAAGGAATATAACGAGCTTGTCAAGCTTGTTTTCGGAAAGGAAAATTAAAATGAACAAAGTTGAATTCAGAACTGATAATGGTATTTTATATATTTGCCTTGAGGGTAGAATAGATGCTTCCAATTCATCAGAGGTTGAAGCTGAAATCAATGAGGTAAGAAAAGCAAATCAGGGTCTGCACCTTGTCCTTGATGCAGATAAGCTTGAGTACATTTCAAGTGCAGGACTTCGTATTATGCTCCGTTTAAGAAAGGAAGAGCCCAAGCTTGCTATTATCAACGTTGCTCCCGAGGTTTATGACGTTTTTGAAATGACAGGCTTCTCCGAGATGATTACCATTGAAAAAACATACCCAAGAATCAATCTTGAGGATTGCGAGTTTATTGCAAAGGGTGCCAATGGTGCGGTTTATCGCTATGATAAGGAAACTATCGTTAAGCAGTATTTCAACAGAGATGCCCTTCCCGAAATCAAGCAGGAGCGTGAAAACTCAAGAAGAGCCTTCATCCTTGGCGTAAACACTGCTATTCCTTACGGTATTGTTCGCATCGGTGATGGCTACGGTAGCCTTACAGAGCTTCTTGATGCAACGTCTGTAACTAAGATTATCAGGGAAAACACCGATGATTTGTCTCAGGGTGTTAAATATTATATTGACACAATTAAAGAGGTTCATTCAATTGAGGTTGAGGCGGGTGAGCTTCCCGATTTCAAAAAATGGGTGCTTGAATGGACAGATTTTCTCAGTAGTCACCTTACTGCAGAGCAGGCGCAGAAAATGCGCTCGCTTGTTGAGGGTATTCCCGATAGCAACTATATGATTCACGGCGATTATCACACCAATAACGTTATGATTCAGAACGGTGAGCCTGTTCTTATTGATATGGATACTCTTGCGGTGGGTCACCCCATTCTTGAGTTGGGTTCAATGTTTAATGCTTACGTTGGCTTTGGTGAGCTTGACGTTTCCTGTATTGATTCCTTCTTTGGCTTTAGTCCCGAGGTTGCAAATCGTTTCTGGCGCCTTTCTCTTGCGGAATATGTTGGCACAGATGATGACAGCGTTATTGATGACGTTGAAAACAAGGCAAAGGTAATCGGCTATATGCGCCTTCTTCGTCGTTGCATTCGCAGGGGTGCAGACGAAAAAGCTATAAAGCACTATAAGGCAAAGTTAGTTGAAGCCATTGAAAAGGTTGATACGTTAGTTTTTTGATTAATTTTAAATATTAAAGGCATCCGTAGATTTACTGCGGATGCCTTTTTGTGTCTTTTTGATGTCAGGCTGCGCTGAACATCAGTATAATTGCCTTCTGACCCTCAGGCAGGGGAAGTGTTATACCATCGCACATAAGGTCCTTACCTGATAAGCTGTATATCTTTTCGGGGTTATCAACGTCATAAACCTTATATACCTTGTCCTCAGACAAGCCGTTGAGTTTTACTGTGTATTCCGTGTCATTGACCTTGGCTCTTTTGTAAATGAGCGCTGTGCCTGAAAGTGAATCATCGGAAATAAATTCCATAGCGTGCATTTTGTTGCTATCGTAGCTTCCGAATTCAAGGGGATAGTAGTTTCCGCCCATCAAACCTCTTTGCTCTGAGTAAAAGCTGAAATCAGGATGCGTGTGTGCACCAAAGTCCATAAGCAGAAGTGGCATAATGTCAGATCTTACGGCATATTCATCCTGCATATAAATTGCAGAGCCTGTGATGGGCAACCAGAATGAAATGCCGTATGTATGTGACTGTGTAGCATCAAAAAGGTCGGGGTGATAGCTGCAGTTGTAGTCACTGCGCCAGAATGCAATACTGCGATATGCCATTTCAAGGTCAAGCCTTTTGCCACCGGAAGCACAGTTGTCAATAATAAGTCCGTCAATGCTTTCAGTAAGGTAATCAAGGTATCTGTAAAGATTTGTAACGTAATGGTTTTCGCAGATACCTGTTCTGCCGCCATAATATTCCGTATCAGCCGTTTGCCAATATTTGTATGGCGCAAAGTTAAAGTCCTGACGGTAAATTGTAACACCGTTTTCTTTCATTGACTTAAGGAGATAGTCACAATAATATTTGAAGGCATCCTCGTTGGCAAGGTTCCACATGATGTTTTCTTCACCGCTGACCTCAATGAGCCATTGGGGGTTTTTTGCACCTATATTGTGGAAGTTTGTGCCTGGATAAATTCTTTCTGGCTCATACCAGAGTGTATGCCCGAGACCCTTTTCCTTTGCATAATTTGAAAGCTCAGATATGCCGTTGTCGTATCGTTTTGTATCAACTGTCCAGTTACCTACACCATCATACCAGCCCTCGTTGTAGCTGTACCAACCGGCATCCATCCAGAAGGCATCGGTCTGCTTATAGATTGAATCGTCAATTCCATCAAGAATTTCAATGATTTCATCAGAAGTCCTTGTATGCGTAGGTCCTGCAACCTCAAGCACAGTGTATGAACTCTTTTTAACGTTTTCGGGATAAACAGAGTCCATAATCCATTTTCTGAACAGATTAAAGCCTTTAAGTGCGTTATCGTTATCATAGAAGGATATTGAAACAAGTGGTGAGCGTACACTTTCACCGGGAAGAAGATAAGCGTTGAAGTGTTCTTGCTTTACTGATATATGTGTATTGCCGTCGTTTTCTGATATATCGGCAGCCCATTGTCCTGTCCAACCGATACCAAGAACAAAGTCAATGCTTTCTCCGCAAACGTTGAAATAGGGGAGATAGCTTTCTGTTGGCTTGCCGTCAACACCGCTGAAATGTTGAGCTTTTGAGCCAAGCTTTTCTTTCATAAGTGTGAAATCACTTGCTGCTGTGTCGCTGCCTATTGAGTAGTAAAGCTCCGCGCTGTTTGTGGCAAGGGCTGAATCAAGTGCATAAAAATCACTTATAACGCCCGAACTTTCTGTGCCGGTGTTTTCTATGTAAACAATCCATTGGCAGGTTGCGTTGCTTTCAAAGAGTGTAGCCTCAACGTTGACCTTGAGAGCATTGCTTTTGTGTGTTAAAAGAATGTTGCTTGTTTTTCCGCCTTGATAGGGTGCATCCTTGTCAGCTGTCGCTGTTATTGAAACACTCCAATCTGCAGGGTTGAATGCCTCGCCGTCAACCTTGAAGGTGAAGGGGTATTTTCCCTTGCCGAGCAGATTTTCCTTGAACCAGCTTTGACTGAACTCAATTTCCGCTTTTGTCAGCTTAGCCTCTTCGGCACTTATGGTATCAAATTGAATGCTCTCTTTGTATTTTTGCTCTTTAATGTTTTCAATGTTGATAACAAACGCACCTCCGAAGGAAACAATGAAGTAAATCAATGCAAAAATCACATTCAATACCTTGTGCTTTGTTTTAGCCTTCAAAATAAAGCCAATCAATAAAAGAACAGCTGATAATGCAAACACAATTGTAAAGGTGTTTACAACAACGTCCTCGTTCAAAAGGTATTCTTCGTTATGTACAACGTTTGTGGTTGCGTTTATGCCCCAAATCAGCGCGTGAAAAAGCGCGTTACCCGAAACAAAAGCAATAAGCCTCGGAAGCCGGCTTGCGCTCTTGAACAGGGCTTTTATAAATATCTGAAAAAGCCATCCAAGGCAAAGGCCTGAAATCACGTTGTAAAGCTGAACGTTGAAATCATCAGGCTTTCCGCCAAAAATGTACCATAATGAGTATGCTGAATATATCAACAGTCCAAGAAATATTGTTGTGAGGCAAATTTCAAGAATGTTGTTGTTTCTTAGCTTGTTCATTGCAAGTCTCCTTTATATAAGCTCGGAGGTGTGCGCTACCTTGGATATTCTCGGCTGTGCACCTGTCAGGTGTGAAATATCACGGTAGTCAGGTATGCTTTCATCGTTGAATAAGCCGTAAGGTACTTGTGATGTCCAACCGCTTTCGTCAAATTTGGGAGCTTCAATACCAAGGGCATATAATACGATTGCTGCAATATCTCTGATGTTCATATTTTCAATTGTGGCGTTGTTCACACCCATTCCCGTTGCAGCAAAGGTGACGTATTTTTCTTCGTCTGTCCAGCCGCCATGGCTTCCTCGTTCTCCGTTGCCGGGGTTTGTTCCACCGTGGTCTGCAACTACGATAAATAACGTGTTTTCAACAATTTCTGCCTCAACTGTTGCCTCGTAAACCTTGTTTATGAGCTTATCAACGTGGTTTATTCTGTCAAGGTGCTCGGGTGTACCATAGCCGTGGTCGTGACCTGCACCATCAACACTATCAAACTGAATAAACAAAAAATCAGGTTTTTTATTTTTTATGTAATCGCATATAATGGGGGTCAGCTCATCGTCAACAGCAGTATCGGTTGATACACCAAGATTGCTTTCAACAATGCCGTATGTGATAGGGTTCCAATCGCAGTAGGAGCCCAATTCAGCATCGGGATAGCTTTCCTTAATGCGACGGAAAAGAGAGGGAAAAGGTGAATCAGTGGGATATGGCGTTGAAGAAACTATTCCGTTTGTCAGCTTGTGAATTTCAGGGCCAACACCAAGGAGCATTGAGCCCCAACATTCGGCACTGATTGTAGGGTTGGAGGAAAGGGCGCTATATGTAACAGCACCCTTACTGAATATTTTGTCAAAGCAAGGGGTGTCGGCGTCCTTTATAAAGGCGCCTGCACCATCAACCCCCAAAACAATTACGGATGAAAATTTTCTTTCCATATTTATTCCCATTCCTTGTTCATAACCACAAAGGTCATTCTTTCCTGTATGCTTGCGTTACCGTGATTTGTTTTGATTCCGCCGTGGTCGGAGGTTACAATGATGAGCCAATCCTCGGTTTCGTAGGTATCTCGTGCTTTAATTGCTTCAATTACCTCGTATCCGCACAAATCCTCTTGTACAAAGGCCTCCTTGTAGCCGGGGTTGTTGTATGTGAATCCGTAGTCGTGACCTGTGGAATCAGTGTGCTCATAAATAACGAAAAGAAAATCTGCACAGGAATCACTCGCAATCTCCTTAAGGGTTGCAGCGTGTGTTGCTTCGTCGTTATCGCAAAGGTTGAAGCCTACGTTAAGTCCGTTTTCTTCGGCATAGCTCTTTTCCTCAAGGTATGTTGCATCATCTCTTGAAAAATGACCCTTCCAACGGGTGTAAAAGGCTGAATTGTCAATTGTGCCGTCCTCAACAAGGCTGAGCATAAGGGATTTCGTGTCAAGGCTTTTTGTGATATCGTTGCCTGTAATTCCGTGAACGTCGGCCCATACGCCTGTAACAATTGAACACCAACCGGGAGCAGTAGAGGTTTTCTGTGTGTTTTTCTCGGGATAGTTAACACCACCGCAGTAAGCAAGGCTTATTGATGCGCCATCCTTAAGGAGAGCGTTTATTGCACCGTTATCCTGTTTTTCGGTGAGTACGTCTGCACGACAGCCGTCGTAGCCGATAATGATAGCCTTTTTCTCTGTTTTGCCATCAGGCAGGGGAGCGTTATAGTGGTTTACAATAACGTCGTACAAGGCTGTTTGAGGTATAGCATCCTCAATCGTGTTTTCATATCCAACCTTTGCAACGTTTTCTCTGAATAATGCCTCGGTATCATCCGTATCTCTGCTGTACCTTGTGAAATAAAGGGCGATAGAGCCTGCAATAATGCCAAGCACTACAATAACTGCAGTAACGCTTATAATAATCTTCTTTTTGTTATTCATAAAATCATCTCCATTAGTTTTTGTTTAATTTTATCACACGCAAAGCATTGAAAACAATACCTTATATTTCAAACAGTAGTGTTGTGTGTTGCGGCTTATCAATGGTGATTGTGTCTGTCACCTGTGCCTCAACACGATCGTCAAGCAATGGCTTTATAAGCATCCTTCGGGGAAGGTGTATTGTTGTTTCACCTGGTTTTTTTGTGTGAATACCAAGGAAACCGTTTGAACAGTATATAACGTTGTTGTCCTGGTTGTAGCAATGAACACCCATATCAGTTAGTAAATCCCTTAATTCCTCGGTTGAATAAAAATATTTTTCTTCGGTCGGGAGTATACAAGGGATACCCTTTTCCTTGCAAAGCTTTGAGGCGGCAATACCACGTTCAGAGGGGTTTGTAGCGGTGAAAATAACTGCCTTGTAATCGGATATTACTCCTTCGGCATCCTCAACCATATAAGTGTCAAAGGGAATTCCTGTGTTACCCATAGCAACGCGGATTGCGTTTACCGCATCAGTTAAGGGGCTTGTTCTTGGTGAGTTGGCATAGGCCCTTTCATCAATAAACAAAGCAACCTCAGCACAGGGACAGTCTGTGATGTCGGTGTTGACTCTTTCCTCGCAGATGCTTCTCATAGCGTTAAGCTCGTTCATTAAAGTCTCGCTGTGGTACCATCCGCCCCACATATCAAACCACCATATACCGGAGCCCTTTGCAGCCTGATGTGCAAAAGCCTTTCGTAAGGCGGATATTGAAAGCTCTTCGCTTTCAGGACCCTTCCAGACGGTTCTTTTACCCTCGTTGTTTACCAATGGCATTATATCCTCAGGGTATTGGCCGGGGCGGGAGTCTTGCATTCTTTTTGTCAGGCTTGTTCTTATATCACATTCAATGAAGCATAGCTTACCGTGAAGCCTTACAGAGTCAACAGGGAGCATATCACCCCAATCAAGACCAAGGCTTCGTGTGTCATCATAAGCACAGGGTGATGAGAAAAAGTCAATGTGAGGTGAGCTTATTATCTCGCCAAGACCATGTAAGCCCCATAAGGGATCGCGCACAAAACCGTTATATCCGTAAAAAACGCCAACAATTTGTTGATTGCTTGTACATTCCTTGCATATTTTCGCAAAGTGTTCAATTGTTGCGGCAACCTCCTCGCAACAAAATCTGTAATAAAGCGAAGCCTCTTTTGTTAAAACGTTCTTTGAAAAATCCTTTGCTTCAAGGCCGTTTGTTATATCAATTCCGTGCTTTTTTGCTGCCCATTTTTTGTATTTTTCCAAGCCCATAGGGGAAAATGAGCCGTTAAGATCGTGGTGAATCCACTCCTGTGTTGTTCCTCCGCATAGCTGATAGCCAGCAATTCTGTAGCAGTAATCAGAGGCTTGTATGTGGCTGATAAGATTCTTTAAAAGCTCGCCTCCGTCTTCTCTGAATTTGTCGGAGAACAGGGATTCTCTTCGTCCGCCGTTTGGTGTGTCAACAGTTTCGTATGTGTTTTCTGCTACCCACTTTCGCGGCATAGTTATATGTATTCTTGGGAAAATAAATGCATCGGGACATTCTTTTAAAATGCTGTGAACTGTGCTTTCAAATTCGGTGTAATCAGGCTTTTTTGTCTCAAAAACACCTGTGCGGAATGGGGTAAAGCCTGTTACGTTGTTAATGGGCAAATCGTTGAAGGATACGTTCACAAAAAACATTTTGTATCCGTTTTTAATGAAATCCGACCATTCTCCGCACTCGTCAAAATAGGTTGTGTAGGCAAGGGGAGGGTACAGCCTTTCATTGATTTCAATATATGGCACTTTGCCCTTGTACGTGATTTTACTATGCAGCAATAACGATCACCCCTTGATTTTTGTTGGCTTTAGTAGCCTCTTTACGCCATTATAGCATAAATTTAAACTATATCAATAAAAAGATGATTAACCAATTTCCATAAATTTGTTGAAATAACAGAAAATATCTGTTATTATCTATCTATAAAAATAAAATTTATTTTGACAGGAGTAATATTTATGGCAGAATTCAAATACGAAATTCAGGAAAATTTAGGCGTTATTTCTGAATCATCAAACGGTTGGTCAAGAGAGCTTAATCTCATTTCTTGGAATGGCGGCACACCCAAGTATGATATCCGTGACTGGGCACCGGATCACGAAAAAATGGGCAAGGGTATCGGCCTTACTAAGGATGACCTTGAGTCACTTTACAACATCATTGGTGAAGTTCTCGGCAAATAATTACATAACGCAAGCGGTCAACCTCTCTTTAGGGGTTGACCATTTTTTGTTCCTTGACATCTGTGTTGTTAAAGTACTTCCTTGCTTGCTTAAAGGTTGGTGCAAAGTGGATGCAAATTTTATATAATATAGTTATTTTATATATAAAAGACATTTTTTCATAATTATTTACCGAAAATTGTGCTTTTTATGTAGTTTTGTTATTGACTTTAATCCAAAAAGCGGTATAATTGAGGATAGAGAGTTTTTAACTTTTGAATAACCATAAAGGAGAATTTATGATGAAAAAAACTTTGTCTATGGTTTTGGCACTCGTTATGTTATTGAGTACCATTTCCTGCCTCGGCATTACAGCTTCTGCTGCAGCTGAAGGTATCAAGTACTTCACCATGGAGTTCCTCATTGATGGTGAGCTCGCTGCAAACAAAAAGCTCACTATTGATTATGCAAGTGAGGTATCTTACCGTAAGCAGTGTGAAGATTATCTTTATGCTGAGGGTAACGTTTTAACAATGTACACCACAGATGGTAACAAGGTTGCTTATGAAAGCAATGCTGACGGTGTATATGTTGAAAAGTCAAACACAGACGGTGACATTCTTGCAACAATTATGGAGTTTTTAGGCTTAAGCGGCTCCGACGGCAAGAAGATTTACCCCGAAACACTCTTTGTTGGCGACGTTAACATTGAGGGTGAAGCAAATGACTATTTCACAGTTAACCTTACAAGTGGTCTTAAGTGTGAAGTTTATGTTGACCTCGTGGGTTATCCCAAGAACTTCCCTGTTTCAATTGAGTACATTCCCGCTGCTGGTTTAACAGTAATTGAGAATTGCTGCGGTTTTGTTTCAGGCGGTCAGTTCTTCTACGATGACGTTATCGTAAACAACCTTGGTGACAGACTTGTTCTTAACTATATGGGTCAGCCTGACGTTGAATACGTTTTTGAGGGCGACGGTTATTTTGATGATAACTACAACCTCATTCCCGGTGAGCTTACAGTTGATGTGAATGCAACAGTTGCTTCACAGGTTGGCAATGCTTGGACAACTGCTTCAGAAAACATCTATGCAACAGTTAAGTACACTGCAGATGGACAGAGCGTTACAACAACTGTTCCTGTTTCTGTTGCAAAGAGCAGCGTTAAGTCAATTGCTTATTTTGCTAACACAGCTCTTGAGGTTCTTGAAAACTCCTGTGGTGAGTGGGACGAGTACTTCGTTTATAATTTAGATCATTTCAAGAGCATCGCAGGCAATGCTATCGTTGTTGAAGCTCTTGATGGCGCAAAAACAACATATGTTTCTGATGATAAAGGCGTTTTCACAGCATTTGATGGAACAGCGCTTGATACAGATCACCTCTATTGGAACGATACACAGGCAGTTAATGCTTGGACAGTTGCAGATGATGGTGTTATCACACTTTCATATTGCGGTGCTTCAACACAGCTTGCTGTTGATGTTCTTGAAAACCCCATTGCTTCTGTTGAATTTGATTCACCCGAAATCCTCAAGGTAAAAGAGGGCGTTGATGGTGAGTGGTACATCAACAGAGATGGCGACAAGGATTTCTATTATTCATGCGATAAGGCATTCTTTGTAGATGGTGCATCATTCACAGTTAACTACAAGGACGGCACATCATCAGCTTACATCTTCAACGGTTCAGCATTCGTTAATGCTGCTGGCGAGGAGTTTGATTTAGCTCACGTTAAGGTTTCAGCTTATTCACAGGACGCAAAGGCTTGGGAAATCAACAATGTATATGACTTCCAGCTTACATATCTTGGTGTATTGTGCGACATTCCTGTTAAGGCTATTCCCGCTAAGGTTCCTGCAGCTCCTGTTATGAAGGCAGCTAACGTTGTAAATGGTGTTAACCTTACATGGAACACATTGCTTGAGGCTGAATCATATTACGTTTACAAGCGTGTTGTTGGTGCAGATGCATGGACACTCATTGCTGTTGTAAATGGCGGTTCATATCTTGACACTGCTGTTAAGAATGATACTACATATCAGTATGCAGTAAGAGCAAAGAATGACAACGGCTTAAGTGCTTACGTTTCAAAGAATACTGTTAAGATTGAGTTCGTTGCAACACCTGTTATGGACAGAATCATCAATGCTACAACAGGTATTTACATTGACTGGGCAAAGGTTCCCGGTGCAACTCATTATAGAGTTTACCGCCGCGCAGCAGGCGAAGGCTATTGGAAGTATATGGGCCAGACCAGAAATCTCTGGTGGGTTGACAAGGGTCTTGCAAATGCAAACGGTGGTTACTACAGATACACTGTAAGAGCTGTTTCAAGAGTTGGTAACGTTGATACATTCGGTGGCTACGATGCAGAAGGTCTTCTCATCAAGCGTCTTGCTAACCCCATGGTTAAGAGCGCAACTGATTGTGCAACAGGCATTGAAATCAAGTGGAAGTCAGTAGCAGGTACAACAGGCTACTACGTATATCGTAAGGTTGTTGGTCAGCCTGACACAGCTTGGGTTTGCCTTGGCTCTGCAGCAGGTACAAAGACAACATCATTCATTGACACAACAGCACAGGCTGGCGTTTCATATCAGTACACAGTAAGATCTTGCTGGGGCAAGACATTGAGCTCATATAACGAGGGCGTTATCTACGGCGCACCCGATATGCCTGAGCTTAAGACCATCGCTAACAAGACAAACGGTGTTGAGGTTACTTGGGCAAAGGCTGCAAGAGCAAATGCTTACAGAGTATATCGTCGTACAGCAGGCGGCTCTTGGGTATTCCTTGGAACAACAACAGCAACATCATACCTTGATACAGCAGCTCCCAACGGCAAGTACGTTGCTTACACAGTAAAGGCAATTAACAGCCTCGGTATGAGCTCTTGCAACACTCAGGGTCTTCTTACAAAGTTTGTTGCTACACCTAACCTTACTTCAGCTACATACAACGCAAAAACACGCGCTGTAACAGTTAAGTGGGGCGCAGTAGCAGGTGCAACTGAGTATCACATTTATCGTCGTGTAGCAGGCGGTTCTTGGGTTCTTATTGACTCAACAAACACCAACTACTACGTTGATAAGGACGTTGCTGCAAACGGCTACTATGTATATACAGTAAGAGCCGTAAATGACTGGCGTAGTGCTTATCAGTCAGGTATTGCAGTTGAAACAGTAGCTAAAACAGACAAGTTTTAAGTAATTCAAAAGTTATTTTGCCCACCGTCGTTAGGCGGTGGGCTTTTGTATATGATTTTGTAAATAATAAAATGGCTTCGGACAACTAAAGTTCGAAGCCATTCGTATTTATTAGTTATTTTGCCTTGTATAGCTCAACAATTATATCTGCACATTTTTCTATTCCCAAGGATGAGGTGCTCAGAGTAATGTCATAGTTCTTAAGGTCACCCCATTTGTGGTCTGTGTAAAGCTGATAATATGCAGCGCGGCGTTTGTCCTTTTCCTTAAGTCTGCGCTCGGGTGTTTGCTCGCTTTCACCATATTGCTCAACAATTCTTTTTGCTTTGTCAGCAGTATCTGCGTGTATAAACACTCTTATGCAATCTGCAGCTTCTTTAAGAATGAAGTCTGCGCAACGACCAACAATAACGCAATCACTTTTGTTAGCAACCTCAACAATTGCCTTAAGCTGTGCAACCCATAGCTTGTCCTGAATGGAATTGCCGTAATAATCCTTGCCACCAAAGGCACTCATGAACCAATTACCGCGTGAAGCGTGCTCGCTGCGGTCTGCTACAAAATCCTCGCAGTAACCGCTTTCCTGTGCAATTTTTTGAATTATTTCCTGATCGTAGCAGGGGATACCAAGCTTTTCGGCAACTAATTTACCGACTGTTCTGCCACCGCTACCGAATTCACGGCTTATAGTTATAATTCTGTTGCTCATAAACAAGCCTCCTTTGGTGTGATTTGCTATACTATATATAATATATAGTTATAATGCTTTTTTCAATGCCACGTGAGGATGGTTTTCCTCCATATATGCATCACCGTACTGTGTGTAGCCAAGCTTTTTGTAAAAATCAGCAACCTGAAGCTGACCGGAAATGAAAACCTCTTTTCCGCCAAGGTCTTTGATTACCTTTTCAGCCTCAGTAACAATGAATGCACCAAGTCCCTCACCGCGACGATGCTTTACAACTGCAATTCTGCCAACGTGATGACAGCCGACTGTATCGTCCCAATATAATCTGCAGGTGCCGATAGCATCATCGTTATCGTAAATTACAATTGTTTTTGCAACGTTATCATAGTCGTCATATTCTTTTTCAAAGCCCTGCTCCTGCAAGAAAACGGTTTCTCTTATGTATCTTGCCTCGGGCACAACGGTATCATAAATTACTACTTTCATAACATTCTCCTGAACTATTTGTTTGTTTTATTATATATTTTTTGCAGGTAATTAGTCAAGATATAAGCACAAGCCTTGCAGTCTGTGACCGCAAGGCTTGATTTTTCAGGAGGATGCCGTTCAGATATAACGTTATTTATTGTAAATATCTGCAAGAATCTCTGCACATTTTTCAATTCCGAGCGCTGACATACTCAGTACAATGTCATAGTTCTTGATGTCGCCCCATTTGCGGTCAGTATAAAATTGGTAAAATGCACCGCGGCGTTTATCCTTATCACGAAGTCGTCTTTCAGGAGCAATATCACTTTCTCCATATTGCTCAACAATTCGCTTTGCTCGGCAGGGGATGTCTGCTCTGATGAATACCTTAAGGCATTCGGGATTGTCCTTTAAAATGTAGTCAGCGCATCTGCCGACAATAACGCAGGGCCCCTTTTCCGCAAGCTCTTTAATGATTTTGCGCTGTGCAAACCATATATCATCCTGTAAGGAGTGGCCGTAGTAATCTCTGTCTGCGAAGGCGTTTGCGAACCAGTTGCCGTGTGTGGCATATTCGCCGCGTTCAGCAATGAACTCCTCGCACAACCCACTTTCCTCCGCGATTTTTTGAATGATGTCGTGGTCGTAACAGGGGATACCGAGCTTTTCAGCAAGGAGCTTGCCGACTGTTCTGCCACCACTACCGAATTCACGGCTTATAGCGATTATTTTATTGTTCATATAGTTCGCCTCCTTAAAAGGTATATTTGTTCTAATTTCAGTATATCACACAAAACAAACAATGTCAAATATTTAACGAAGTTGTTTTGTTGACAGTCTGATGATTTGATAATATAATTTACTTGTATATTGAAATGATAAATGAGGTTTTGTTATGAATAATGTTTTTGAAAATATTTATACTCGCCGCAGCTACAGGTGTTATAAGCCTGATACTGTTCCTGCAGAGCTTGTTGAAAAAATTGTTACGGCAGGTACCTTCGCTGCCACAGGCATGAACAAGCAGTCACCGATTATTATCGCTGTTACAAACAAAGAGGTGAGAGATAACCTTTCTCGTTTAAATGCCTCCATAATGGGCCGTGAGGACGGCTCTGACCCGTTTTACGGTGCACCTGCTGTTATTATTGTGCTTGCGGATAAGTCCGTTTCTACCCACGTTTATGATGGCAGTCTTGTGCTTGGCAATATGATGCTTGCTGCTCATGAATGCGGACTCGCAAGCTGTTGGATTCACCGTGCCAAGGAGGAGTTTGAGCTTCCTGAAGGCAAAGAGCTTCTTAAAAGGCTTGGTGTTGAGGGAGATTATGAGGGTATAGGTCACCTTATTGTTGGCTATCCTGATGGTGATGAGCCCCAGTTAAGACCCCGCAAGGAAAACTATGCTTATTATATTGATTAAATGATTATGTAAAGCAGTGCCGTTAAGCACTGCTTATCTTTTTATGCTATCAATAGCGCTCTTTTCAAGCCGTGAAACCTGCGCCTGCGATATTCCTATTTCCTCGGCAACCTCGGTCTGTGTCATTCCGCGCATGAATCGCATTGACAGAATTTTCTTTTCTCTTTGAGGGAGGTTTTTGATAGCTTCCTTCATTGATATTTCGTCAATCCAATCTCCGTCGCTTTCATCTGTCCCAAGCTGGTCCATAAGGAATATTGTGTCACCACCGTTTGAATATACAGGCTCGTAGAAGGATACAGGGTCAATAATAGCCTCAAGGGCAATAACAATTTCGCTTTTGTTTTTTCCCATTGCAGTTGCAATTTCTTCCACAGTAGGGTCTCGGTTAAGCTCGTTTGATAATTGTTCACGTGTTTGCATGGCGTGATATGCCGTGTCCCTCATTGAGCGGCTCACCCTAACAGGGTTGTTATCACGTAAATGACGCCTGACCTCACCAATAATCATAGGCACCGCATAGGTGGAAAACCTTACGTCGTGGCTTGTGTCAAAGTTATCAATCGCTTTCATTAGACCAATGCAGCCAACCTGAAAAAGGTCATCGGGATTTTCACCTCTGTTTGAAAAACGCTGAATAACACTCAGCACAAGTCGTAGATTTCCTGTAATCAGATTTTCACGTGCTCGGTTGTCGCCGTTCTTTGCTTTTATAAGAAGGGCTGTTTTTTCCTCCTCTGTAAGAATTTTCAGCTTTGACGTATCAATACCGCATATTTCAACCTTGTTGTAGTACATCTGAACACTCCTTTTGATTTCTAAAAGGAGTATTGCCTTTTTTAGCTAATGTAAACAATTTTTCAATTTCCAAATTTTAAGTTGGTTTACTTGACATTTAGGGTATCTGTGATATAATATTTTTAACAATATTTTTTCAGGAGGATCATCATGAAAAAGGTTTTAAAGGTTATCGGTATTATCGCAGCTATTGCAGCCGCCGCAGCAGCAATCTATGTTGTTGTTCAGAAGATTAAGGCTAAAAATGCTCCTCAGGGCTACGATGAGGACAACTACGTTTCTTGCTCATGCCTTGATGAAGACTTTATCAGCGAAACAGTTGCTGAATAATTTTTTGCTATTTGACCCTGTGGTTAATCCACAGGGTTATTTTTTTCATAAAATCACTTTTTTGTAAGATAATAGTTGTAAATATCTTGTTTGGGGCGATTTTGTGATTTATCTTAAAGCGTTTATTATCGGCGGTCTTTTATGCGTTGTTGGACAGATTCTTATTGATAAAACAAAGCTCACACCGGCTCGTATTCTTGTTTTATATGTGGTTGTTGGTGTTGCTCTCGGAGCATTTGGTTTGTTTGCACCACTTAGGGAGTTTGCAGGGTCAGGTGCAACAGTCCCGCTTCTCGGCTTTGGTGCGGTGCTTGCGGAGGGAACAAAGGCTGTAATTGATAAAGAGGGCGCGATTGGTATCCTGACAGGCCCCTTAAGCTCAGGGGCAGGCGGTATTGCAGTAGCAATTATTTCAGGTCTTATAATGTCCTGCATTACAAAGCCAAGGGCCAAATAGTTTGACAAAACAGTCTAAATGTAATAATATCTTTTTACCTTTATAATTAAGGGGGATGTTATGAAAAAATTTATAACACTATTGTGCACTTTTATAATTGTTGCTTCAATAGCTACAACGGTTGCCTTCGCAGAAAATTCAGAGGGCGATAACGTTGTTTCAGAAGCGACTACTCAGATGACGACAGATATTGTTGACACAACAGAGCATTCAATCAATGATTCTACAACAGAACAGCCTGCAACAGAGGAGCCTGCAACAGAGGAGCCTACAACAGAGCAGCCTTCAACAGAGCAGCCTTCAACAGAGGAGCCTTCAACAGCTCCTGTAATTAAGCCCGAAGAGCCTGCTCCTGTGTCGCTTACTAATACCTCAGGCGGTATACTGTTTAAGTGGAGTCAGGTTGATGGTGCACACTCATATCGCGTGTATAAGCGTGGTGCAGGGGAGCGTTATTGGACTTATCTTGGCACGGTTGCGGAATGCTCCTTTACAGACCCTCGTGTAGCAAGTGGCAATTATTACAGATATACAGTCATTGCCGTTAATGATGGCGGCTACAGCACCTTCCACAGCGGTATTGTGATTAAAAGGTTAGCGAACCCTTATAACATAAAGGCCTCTAATAACGTTGATAATATAACGCTTACGTGGGCAAAAATCAATGGTGCCACAGGCTATAGAATTTACCGCAGAACTGCAGGTGTTACTTATTGGACGTATCTCGGTACATATTCCACCACAAGCTACGTCGATAAAAACGTAAAAGAAAATGGCTATTACAGATATACAGTTCGCGCCGCTTATGGTAATACGTTCAGCGATTATAATACCAACGGCGCTTTAACAAGGCTTTTAAAGACTCCGTTGCCTAAGCGCCTTGTAACTGCAAAAACGGGCGTTTCCTTCAGCTGGTACAGCACGACAACTGCGCAGAGCTACCGCGTTTATCGTCGCGGTGCAGGAGAAAGCTATTGGACCTATCTTGGCTCAACAAGCGGTAACTCGTATTTTGATGGAAACGTTAAACCGAATAACTATTATCGTTATACCGTAAGGTCTGTATCAGGCTCGTATTTCAGTGGTTATGACAGCGTTGGCATAACTTTAAAATATATCAATATTGATGGTATGATAGTCCACGGACGATATGATGATTATCTTAAGCCAGGCACACTTACAAATCCCACACGTATAACCGTTGACCCCGCCGCTTGGGAGCTTACAATCGTAAACGGTGGATACAGAATTTCCAAGGATTACAAGCCTGATCTTGCTTATGTCTGCGGAACCGGTGAACGTCTTGATAAAAACGTTGCCGTGCATTATGCGCGTATGTACAATGCGGCAAAGGCACAGGGTGTGTATCTTACACCGTATTCAGGCTATCGCTCCTATAGCACACAGGAGGCAATATTTGACCGCAAGGTTAATTTGTATCTTAATCAGGGCTATGGCTACAGTAAGGCGGTTGAGAAGGCGGCAACAATTGTTATGCCACCAGGTAGCTCAGAGCATAATCTTGGCTATGCAATGGATATTGTTTGTGTTGAGGAATGGTTTGAAAATACTGCGGAGTTCAGGTGGCTTCAGCAGAATGCTGCCGATTACGGCTTCGTTCTTCGTTATCCCAAGGACAAGCAGCATATAACAAAGGTTATATATGAGCCTTGGCATTGGCGCTATGTGGGCGTGCCCGCAGCAAAAGCAATGCAGGAAAGCGGCTTGGTGCTTGAGGAATACCTTGGCGTTGTAAAATAAAAGGATCCCGATTTGCTCGTTCTGAACAAATCGGGATATCTTTTTTTATTATTTCATTACGATGTCAGCATAAATGGGGTAGTGGTCAGAAACAAATCTGCCATCAATACCCTCTGTAACAACTCTGTATGTAAGAGCATCGAAGCCGTCGTTAATCATAACGTAGTCAATAACGTCGCCCTCGTGCTTTTCGGGCTTTGTGTCGTGGTATGTGCAGTAATTCATTGAATCGGGTGCATCAAACTTTGTATCACGGAAGTAGCCTGAATCAACAAACTGATTGTAGTTTGTTGAGCCCTGAACAACGTTCATATCTGCGGTGAAAACAACAGGAATATCGGTGAAGGTCTTTGCCTTATCAATAATCATTTCAACACTGTTTTTACGAGCTGAAATACCAACGTGGTCAAAGTGTGTGTTCATGTGAACGTACTGCTTGCCTGTTTCCTTGTCCTTGAGCTGAACCCATGTGCAAACACGTCTGCAGGCGGCATCCCAACCAAACGAGGGCTTGTCGGGTGTTTCTGAAAGCCAGAAGGTGTCGCTGTCAACAACCTCGTATTTATCCTTAAGGTAGAATACTGCGGAATACTCACCCTCGTTGTCACCGTCATCTCTGCCAACGCCAACGTATGCGTACTTTTCGCCAACAGTTTCTTTAAGAGTAGCCATCCATTCGGGTGTTGCCTCCTGAACACCGATTGAATCTGCTTCACTTTCAAGCATTGTCTGTGAAACGATACCGATACGGTCCTCCCAGGAATCCTTGCCAACGTTTGTGCAGCGAATGTTAAATGACATAATTCTCATAGAGTTCTCCTCCTTTACCTCAAACCCCTGAACAACAGAGTTATCAGGCTTGCTTTGAATGATTCCGAATATTGATGAAATCATCGTGATAAATGACATAATAATTGACATAATTGCGGTTAAACCTGCACTTGTCATATAATCACTCCTTTGTTAAATTTTACAATTATTTATTATAATACTCCGTCTCTATTAAGTCAATAAAAAGCCTCGCAATTTCTTGCGAGGCTTAATGTTTTAGTTGTGTTTTTTACCGAACTTTCTCTGGAACAGCTTAATAACCTCAACAATGGGGATGATGAGGAATGCAAGACCAAGTGAAATTGCATAAGCAGTACCATCAAGGTGAGCGAAGCCGAAGAGATTTGAAAGGAAGTCAACCTCAACAACAGCAGTTGTAAGAAGGAATGAACCAATCATAGCACCATAAAGAGCTACGTTGTGGTGACCCTTGAAGACCATAGCCACAGCAGAGCCTCTCTGTGAGCGCATATTAAATGAATGAAAGATTTCGCACATTGCCATTGTGAAGAATGCCATTGTCATACCCTCTGTGCTGTCGGGGATGTTGCGGAATACAAGGTGACCTGTTTCAAGGAATTCACCAATGTAGAACGCAGTAACTGTAAGAATACTTACAAGAATACCCTGGTATGCACAGTCAACACCAAGACCGCCTGAGAAAATGCCGTCATTCTTGTTACGGGGCTTACGGTTCATAATGTTCTGCTCGGGCTTCTCAAGACCAAGTGCAAGGGCAGGGATACTGTCTGTAACAAGGTTAATGAAAAGAAGGTGTGAGGGGTTAAGAATTGTAAAGCCCATAATTGTTGCAAAGAAGATTGAAATAACCTCTGAAAGGTTTGAACCGAGAAGGAACTGAATAGCCTTGCGGATGTTATCGTAGATTCTTCTGCCTTCACCAACTGCAGAAACGATAGTTGCAAAGTTATCGTCCGTAAGAACCATATCCGCAACGTTCTTTGTAACGTCTGTACCTGTGATACCCATACCAACACCAATGTCGGCACTCTTGATTGAGGGAGCATCGTTAACACCGTCACCGGTCATTGCCGTAACGTAGCCCTTGTTTTTCCAAGCGTTAACAATTCTTGTTTTGTGCTCGGGCTGAACACGTGCATAAACGAACACGTTTTCAACGATTTTTTCAAACTCTTCGTCAGAGTATTTATCAATGTCAGCGCCCATCATAGCCTGTGAGTCATCCTTGAGGATGCCAAGCTCACGTGCAATAGCCTTAGCTGTGTTAATGTGGTCACCTGTAATCATAATGGGTGTAATACCTGCGCTGCGGCATTCTACGATAGCATCCTTAACCTCGGGACGAACAGGGTCAATCATACCTGTAAGACCGATAAAGATCATATCATATTCAAGTGCTGCAGAGTCATAAGCCTCTGGAGCAGCTGCATATTCCTTGTAAGCTACTGCAAATACACGAAGTGCCTTGTTACCCATTCTTGTGTTTTCCTCGGCAGCCTTTGCAAGGATAGCGTCATCCATAGCAACAACCTGACCGTCAACAAGAGCGTGGGTGCACTTTTTGAGAATTTCGTCGGGAGCACCCTTTGTGTACTGGATGTATTTGCCGTCAACGTTGTGAACTGTTGACATCATCTTTCTGCCTGAGTCAAAGGGAACCTCACCTGCACGGGGATTAGCTGCAACAAGGTCAGCCTTCTTAAGACCAAGTGTTGCTGCATAGTTGATAAGCGCAACCTCGTCGGGCTCACCGGTGCTTTTGCCGTCAGACTCAACCTCTGCGTTGGTACAAAGTGCCATTGCAGTTGCAAGGAGCTTTTCATCCTGTGCATAGTGGTCAACAACAGTCATTACGTTCTGTGTGAGTGTACCTGTTTTGTCAGAGCAGATAATCTGTGTACAGCCAAGTGTTTCAACAGCTGTCATCTTACGGATGATAGCGTTCTTCTTGGACATGTTTGTAACACCGATCGAAAGAACAATGGTCATAACCGCAACAAGACCCTCGGGAATAGCCGCAACCGCAAGGGCAATAGCAGTAATAAATGAATCAAGTGCCACGTGGTAGAATTCAGCGTCGCTACCTGTAATGAAGTGAACTGCAATGTTGTAGCCGAAAATAACAACACAAACTGCAAGAACAAGCTTTGTAAGAATTTTTGAAAGCTGCTCAAGCTTTATTTCAAGGGGAGTTTTGTTTTCCTCTGCTGTTGAAATAGCGGTAGCAATTTTACCCATTTCGGTATCCATACC
>JAGBTL010000033.1 GCA_017631355.1 Clostridia bacterium | reverse complement strand
TCTTGCAGGCTACAACGTTGTTGACGTTAAGGTTACTCTTTATGATGGTTCATACCACGAAGTTGACTCTTCAGAACTTGCTTTCAAAACTGCTGGTTCTATGGCTTTCAAAGAAGCTATGCGTAAGGCAGCTCCCGTTCTTATGGAGCCCATCATGAAAGTTACTGTTGTTGTTCCTACTGACTACATCGGTGACGTTCTCGGCGACCTTACTTCTCGTCGTGGACTTCCTCAGGGTCAGGAAGACAGAAACGGTGCTGCAGAAATCGTTGCACACGTTCCTCTTTCAGAAATGTTCGGTTACGCTACAGACCTTCGTTCAAAAACTCAGGGTCGTGGCCAGTACGTTATGGAGCCCAGCCACTATCAGGCAGTTCCCAGAAACATTGCTGAAAAGATTATGGACGAAAGAGCTAAAAACTGATTTATTCGTTTTTAACTTTCATTTTATAAGTTTTTTAGAAAAACTATTGAATTCTCACGATATTTTTGTTAATATG
The DNA here is from genome assembly GCA_017631355.1 of Clostridia bacterium. GTDB lineage: Bacteria > Bacillota > Clostridia > Oscillospirales > Acutalibacteraceae > DTU089. The sequence goes on along the minus strand of JAGBTL010000033.1, from coordinate 2,040 downwards.
ATATCGTGCAATATATGCTAATTTTAAGGAGGAAATTTCCAATGGCTAAACAGAAATTCGAAAGAACTAAGCCCCACGTTAACATTGGTACTATCGGTCACGTTGACCATGGTAAGACAACTCTTACAGCTGCTATCACAAAGACCCTTTCTCTTAAGGGTTTTGCACAGTTCGAGGACTATGCAAACATCGATAAGGCTCCTGAAGAGAGAGAGCGTGGTATTACAATCAACACAGCTCACGTTGAGTACGAGACAGACGCACGTCACTATGCTCACGTTGACTGCCCCGGCCATGCTGACTATATCAAGAACATGATCACTGGTGCTGCACAGATGGACGGTGCTATCCTTGTTATCGCTGCAACTGACGGTCCTATGGCTCAGACTAAGGAGCACCTTCTCCTTGCTCGTCAGGTTGGCGTTCCCTACATCGTAGTATTCCTTAACAAGTGCGACCTCGTTGACGACGAAGAGCTTGTTGAGCTCGTTGAGATGGAAGTTCGTGAGACTCTTTCTGAGTATGACTTCCCCGGCGACGATACACCCATCATCAAGGGTTCTGCATTCCAGGCTCTTGACTCCGCTTCAAACGACGTTAACGATGCAGTTTATGCTCCTATCCTTGAGCTCATGGCTGCTGTTGACAGCTACATCCCCACTCCCGATCGTAAGGCAGACCTTGACTTCCTTATGCCCGTTGAGGACGTATTCACAATCACAGGTCGTGGTACTGTTGCAACTGGTAGAGTTGAGCGTGGTCAGCTTAAGGTTGGTGACGAACTCGAAATCGTTGGTCTCAAGGAAGAGAGCAGCAAGACAGTTTGTACAGGTGTTGAGATGTTCCACAAGCTCCTCGACTATGCTGAGGCTGGTGACAACATCGGTGCACTTCTTCGTGGTGTTGATCGTAAGGGTATCGAGCGTGGCCAGGTTCTTTGCAAGCCCGGTTCAATCAAGCCCCACACAAAGTTCAAGGGTCAGGTTTACGTTCTTTCAAAGGATGAAGGCGGCCGTCACACACCTTTCTTCAACAACTACAGACCTCAGTTCTTCTTCAGAACAACTGACGTTACAGGTACAATCTTCCTTCCCGAAGGAACAGAGATGTGCATGCCCGGCGATAACGTTGAGATGACAGTTGAGCTCATCACTCCTATCGCTATTGAAAAGGGTCTTCGTTTTGCTATCCGTGAAGGTGGTAGAACAGGTGGGTCAGGTGCTGTTACAGACATCATCGAATAATCAACAAAAGTTTTATAACTTTAATCTCCCTCAAGTCGCAAGGCTTGAGGGAGAGTTTTTTTACTATCCATTGACATTCTACTCATAAAATAGTAAAATAGTTGCAAATCAATTAAATAGGAGGCAGTTATGGAATCAATATTCTTAAGCGAGTTTATAGTTAATATTGACGTAGCTATCTATCAGTTCGTTGACAGTATTATGAATACAGCTCTTAATACTATCTTCACAATCATTACACATCTTGGCGACACACCCGGTATTATCTGGTTTGTGATTGGCATTCCGCTTCTCATTCCCCGTAAGACAAGAAAGCTTGGTGTACTTCTTTTTGCAGGTCTTGCAATTTCATCTCTCATCAACAACGTTTGTCTTAAGGAATTTATTGAAAGACCTCGTCCCTATAACCTTGATCCCGAGGTTTGGGCAAACGCAGGCTATGAGTACGTATGGCCCGGTCTTATCAAAAAGAGTAGCAGCTGGTCATTCCCCTCAGGTCACACATCAACATCTATCGGTGCTGCCTTTGCACTTCTCTTAGGCTGCCGCAAGAAGGAGCTTGCAGTTGGTATTCCTGCATTTATCATTTCACTTCTTATCGGCTTCTCAAGAATCTACGTTCACGTTCATTACCCCACAGACGTTATAGCAGGTATTATAGTAGGTCTTATCGGTGGCGTTATTGCTTATTTCCTCATAGATAAGCTCTTTATGAAGAAAGCTGCTCCCGCTCTCGAAAAGAAGCTTAATAAGAAATTATTCTGATTTTAAAAAGCTCTCGGTTATTTAACCGAGA
>JAGBTL010000032.1 GCA_017631355.1 Clostridia bacterium | reverse complement strand
GTGTACCAGATGCCGCCACGCTTGAAGGTCTGCTTGCCGCGTGCGTGGTAGCTTGTGTCTGTTGGGTCCTTAACCTCAAGGCGAAGGTCGTTTTCACCGTCAAGGATATATGCGGTTACGTCAAAGGTAAAGGGAAGATAGCCGCCCTTGTGCTCGCCAACAAGGCTGTTGTTGAGCGTAACCTTGCACTCATAGTCAACCGCACCGAAGTGAAGAAGCACTCGGTGATTTGTGCGCTTGAAGTCAAATATTTTCTGATAGTAGAGCACGTCGGTGGGCTCTACCATTCTTTCAACGCCGCTGAGAAGACACTCGGGGCTGAAGGGAACAATAATTTTGCCCTGATAGCCACCGAACTTTTTGTATTCGTCATAGATAGCGTAATTCCACTCACCATTAAGGTTTATGAAGCTGTTACGTCTGAGCTGGGGCCTGGGATAGTCGTTTAAGGGTAAATCCTTGTTGAGCTCTCTGCCCCAACGAGTATATAATTTTTGCATAAAACAAAATCCTCCGTAGGTTTTATTTAAAATATGATAACATACATATTCTTTCTTTTCAATAAAAAAATAGTTCTTTAAAATTATCATTGACGAAAATTACCTTTGGTGGTATAATTGTTAAAAATATTATGGAAAAGGATGTTTTTTCATGGCACATTTTAGTGACGCTATTTATCAGTTAGTCTCTTTAATCATGTCATTACTTATGTCTTTGGGCGCTATCACAACACCCGCAACAGACGACGTAATCAGACTAATTGAGGATGACACAATTATTAATTTCGTTGTTACAGGTGACCCTCAGGTTTGTAACTACAACCCCTCACGTGAGACAAGCGTTATCTCCGCTGCAGAAGACCTTACAAACTCAGAAACAACTCTTGATGCATTCATCATTGCCGGTGACATTGCAGAAAACGGCTTCCAGGATGAATTTGACAGAGTTTACGATGACCTCCATGGCATCAACGCAGCAAACTTCATTATGGCTGCAGGTAACCATGACATTCGTCTTCGTGAATATGAGCAGTCATCAGAGCGCTTCATCAACTTCACAAACTCATTCAACATTGAGCAGAACGCTATTGACTCACTCCGTTACACATACGAGGTAAACGGCTACAAGTTCATCGTTATGGCTTCTGACAAATCAGAGTTTGAGGAAGCATACATCAGCAGCGTTCAGCTTGAGTGGCTCAACCAGGAGCTCAAGGCTGCATCTGCAGAGGGCAAGCCCGTATTCGTTATCTGCCACTATCCTCTCGCAGAGGGTCATGGTCTTCCCAACACATGGGGTAGCGCTAACAGCCCCGGAGAAACAGGCAGACTTCCCGAGTACACTCGCAAGGACAGCTACGATTTCACAGGCTCAATCGGTGAGCAGTCAAACGCTGTTTATGACATCATCTCAAAGTACAAGAACGTATTCTTTATCACAGGCCACCTTCACACAGGCTTTGGTAAGTACACATACGAGCCCATCAACAGTGCAAACAACGTTCAGGGTATTAACGTTCCCTCTCTTGGCATCAACAACAAGGACGGCACATACAACAACCCCGGCACAGGTATGTACGTTGAGGTTACTCCCGATGAGGTTATCTTCTATGCAAGAGACTTCGCAAACGGCAAGTTCCTTTCAGTTGATGAATTCTCAGAAACAATTGCTGTATTCCCCCTTATCTGAGTTAACAAAATCAAGGCTATCGGAGATTTCCGATAGCCTTTTATTTTACCCAAAAGCCGCCTTCTGCATATTATATTGCAGGAGGTTTTTTTATGATATCTGAAATTGTAACGTTTGCTTTCGCTATGATAGGTCTTGTGTTCACACTCTGGTTTATGGCGTTTCGCGTCACCTCTTGGCGCACTGACAGGCTCACCATATCAATCCCGCTTTATGATGACAGCAAGGAAATATTCGACCGTATCTACTGTGCATATTCCTTAACTGATTTTTGCGGAATAAAAAAGAAATGCACCATAGTCATCATAAACTATGGTGCATCTGAAGATTTTTGCAATACTATAAAGGATTTTTATAAGAATTACAAATTCATAAGGCTTGTTGAGCCTGAGGGTTTAATCAAAGAGTTGCATACATAACAGCCTTGATTGTGTGCATTCTGTTCTCCGCCTCCTGGAAAACAACTGACTGCTCGCTTTCAAACACGCCGTCAGTAACCTCCATAGCGTCGCGGTTGAACTTTTCACACATACGCTTGCCGATTTCTGTCTTTTTATCGTGGTATGATGGCAGGCAATGCATAAATATTGCCTCTTCACCTGCATTTGCCATAAGCTTTTCGTTTACCTGATAGGCAGACAAATCGTTGATGCGCTCTGCCCAAACCAATTCAGGCTCGCCCATTGAAACCCAGATGTCGGTGTAAATTACATCGGCATTTTTTGTTGCCTCTACAGGGTCCTCAATAAATGAAAGCGTTGCGCCTGTTTCGGCAGCAATCTTTTTACACTCGTCAACAAGTGCAGAATCGGGGAAATACTTCTTAGGTGCGCAAGCAGTGAAATTAAGACCCATCTTTGCACAGCCCACCATAAGTGAGTTACCCATATTATATCTTGCATCGCCCATATAAACAAAGTTGATGCCCTTAAGGTAGCCGAAGCGCTCCTTGATTGTAAGGAAGTCGGCAAGAATCTGTGTGGGATGGAATTCGTTTGTAAGACCGTTCCATACAGGCACGCTTGAATATTTTGCAAGCTCCTCAACAATTTCCTGACCGTGGCCGCGGTACTCAATACCATCATACATTGAGCTGAGCACTCGTGCAGTATCGGCAATGCTTTCCTTTCTGCCAATCTGTGATGCCGTAGGATCAAGGTAGGTTACACCCATACCTAAATCCCTTGCTGCTACCTCAAAGCTGCAGCGTGTACGTGTGCTTGTTTTTTCAAAAATAAGTGCAATGTTTTTACCCTTGAGTGTATCGTGAGGAATGCCGTTCTTCTTTTTTGCCTTAAGATCTGCCGCAAGATTGATAAGGTACTCAATCTCCTCACTTGTAAAGTCAAGTAATTTTAAATAATCTCTTCCTTTAAGATTCATATTTCCACCTCAAACGCAAGCATTTTTAATAACCTCTACTGCCCTCTCCAAGTCCTCAAAGGGAATGTTGAGCGGGGGAAGAAGTCTGAGTTTGTTTTTTGCCTTAATGGGCAACACGCCGTTTTCCTGACAAGCCTTAAGAACCTCGTTAACGTCCTTAACTGTTTCAATGCCAAGCATAAGACCAAGTCCCGTAATGCCCTTGACACCCTCGCAGACTGAAAGCTGGTCAATAATGTAATCGTGCTTTTTATTGACTTCGGCAAGGAAGTCCTCGTCAAGGCGCTCAATAATGTTGAGTGCGCCTGCCGCTGCAACAGGGTTGCCACCGAAGGTTGAGCCGTGATTACCCGGTGTGTAAACAGCCTCGGTTTTATCAAAGAACATTGTAGCACCAATGGGTAAGCCTCCGCCAAGACCCTTTGCAGTTGAAACAATGTCAGGCGTAATGCCGAATTTCATATATCCGTAAAGTGCACCTGTTCTGCCATTACCTGTCTGCACCTCATCAACGATAAGGATAATATCCTCAGCCTTGCAGAATGCTTCAAGACCCTTTACAAAGTCCTCGGTAAGTGGAACAACGCCACCCTCACCCTGAACAGCTTCAATCATAACTGCTGCAACCTTGTTTTCTTCTGCAAGTGCTTTAATACCGTCAATGTCGCCTGCATCTGCATAGAGGAAGCCATCTGTAAGAGGAAGGAAATCCTTGTGGAAGCTGTCCTGACCTGTTGCAGCAAGTGTTGTGATTGTTCTGCCGTGGAAGCTGTTATTAAGTGTGATTATGTTAAAATATTCAGCACCCTTTTTCTCTGCGGCATATTTACGTGCCGCCTTGATTGCACACTCGTTTGCCTCGGCACCTGAGTTTGAAAAGAACACCTTTTTTGCGCCTGTTCTTTCACAAAGTGCCTCTGCAAGCCTTGCACAGGGTGACGTATAATAAAGATTTGAGGTGTGCTGCAGGGTTTTTAACTGTGCTGTTACCGCATTAACCCAGCCCTCATCGCCAACACCAAAAACGTTAACGCCAATGCCTGTGCCCATATCAATATATTCCTTGCCTGCATCGTCATAAAGCTTACTGCCCTTGCCGCTTACAAGCTCAATGGGAAAACGGGCGTAGGTATTCGCAACGTATTTATTATCAAGCTCTATAATGCTCATAATTTATTCTCCCTTAACCATTGTACCTGCACCCTCATCAGTAAGCAGCTCAAGAAGAACTGCGTGGGGCACACGACCGTCAAGAATTGTAACTCGCCTTACGCCGCGCTCAACAGCCTCAATACAGCATTCAACCTTTGGTATCATACCACCTGTTACAATACCATCTGCAAAAAGCTGACGAGCCTCCTGAATGTTAACGCGCTTAATCAATGAATCGGGGTCGTTAACGTCACGGAGAATACCGGGAATATCGGTCATTGTAATAAGACGCTCTGCCTTCATTGCACCTGCTATATATGATGCGGCAGTATCTGCATTTATGTTATAAACGTTGCCCTCGTTGTCGCAGCCAACAGTTGAAACAACGGGAATGTAACCCTTTTCAATAAGGTCAAGAATAGGCTGAACGTTTACGTTTGTGATTTCACCAACATAGCCAAGTCTTTCATCCTTAACCTCTGCCTCAATAAGGTGACCGTCAATACCTGAAATTCCGATAGCGTTGCCGCCGTGCTCACCAAGAAGGTTTACAAGCTGCTTGTTGATTTTACCTGCAAGCACCATCTGCACGATTTCTGCAGTTTCCTTATCAGTAACTCGCAAGCCCTCAACGAACTCGCTCTTTTTGCCCACCCTTTTGAGCATATCTGAAATTTCGGGACCACCGCCGTGAACAAGCACGGGCTTTACACCGATAAGCCAAAGGAGAACAATATCCTCCATAACCTGCATTTTAAGGTCCTCGCTTATCATGGCGTTGCCACCGTATTTTACAACGATAATTTTATCGTGATATTTCTGAATATAGGGAAGCGCCTGAGTAATAACCTCTGCACGCTGATGATTATTTATGTTCATATCATTAAGTTCTGTAGTCGCCGTTGATTTTTACATATTCATAGGTAAGGTCACAGCCCCAAGCGGTAGCTGATGCATCACCTGAATTAAGACCAACGGAAATTACAATCTCCTTTTCCAAAAGTATTTCCTTTGCCTTTTCCTCAGAGAACTCAATACCTGCACCGTTCTTGCACACAGGAATTTCACCCTTTGCGGAAATGAAGGAAACGTCAACCTTGTTTACGTCCACGTCTGCACCGCTGTAGCCGATTGCACAAAGCACTCTGCCCCAGTTTGCATCTGCACCGAACATTGCTGCCTTTGTAAGTGATGAGCAAATAATGCTTTTTGCAACTGTTTTGGCAACTGCCTCATCAGCCGCACCCGTAACCTTGCATTCAAGGAGCTTTGTTGCGCCCTCGCCGTCACCTGCAATCATTCTGCAAAGGTGAACGGTTACAGTATTAAGCGCCTTCATAAAGGTATTGAAGGCATCACCCTCTTCGGTGATTTCAGCGTTGCCCGCCTTGCCGTTTGCAAGCACGCAAACCATATCGTTTGTTGAGGTATCACCGTCAACGCTTACCATATTAAAAGTATTCTGAATGTCATTTGAAAGAGCCTTTGAAAGGAGCTCCGGTGAAATCGCGCAGTCAGTTGTGATAAACACAAGCATAGTTGCCATATTGGGATGAATCATACCTGAGCCCTTGGCAATGCCACCGATTTTACAGGTAACACCGTCAATTTCAAAGGAAACTGCAATCTCCTTCATTACTGTATCGGTTGTCATAATGCCCTCTGCAGCGGCGTCACTGTTGTCACCAAGTGCGCTCACAAGCTGTGGCATACCGTTTGCAATAGGTGTAATGTCAAGAGGCTGACCGATAACGCCTGTTGATGCAACAACAACGTCCTCTTTGTTGATGCCAAGAGCATCGGCAGTAAGTGAAGCCATCTGCTCCGCAATTTCAATGCCATTTGCATTGCAGGTGTTGGCATTGCCGCTGTTACAGATAACAGCCTGTGCCTTGCCGTTTGCAAGGTGCATTTTTGTTACGACAAGGGGTGCACCCTTAACAAGGTTGGTTGTGTAAACAGCTGCTGCACTTGCTACGCTATCGCTGAGAATAAGTGCCAAATCCCTTTTTGATTTATTCTTTCTTATACCGCAATGAACACCGCTTGCAGTAAAGCCCTGTGCGGCACAAACACCGCCCTTAATTAACTCCATAAATTACACCTCTAATCCTGTGGTATCGTCATTGCCGAGAATGATATTAAGGCACTCAACTGCAGCACCGCTTGCGCCCTTACCCAGGTTATCGTAACGGGCAACGAGGATTATTCTGTCATCGTTACCGTAAGCGGAAACCACCATTGAATCCTTACCTGAAAGAATACCTGCAGAAATAAAGCCATCTTCATTATCATCGCAATATTTAACCAAAGGTCCGTTATATTTGTTTTTGTAAAGCTCTTTTATTTTTTCAAGAGTAAAATCATTTTTAAGCTGACTTTTGAAAATGGGTACGGTAACCTCCATACCTGAATAGAAATCACCAACCACGGGGCAGAAAACAGGAGCGTTTTCAACGCCTGTGATTTTAACCATCTCCTTAAGGTGCTTGTGATTCTGAGTAAGACCGTACTGTCTTGGTGCGCCAAGGAGTGCATCAGGCTCCTGCTCATAATCGGCAATCATCTTTTTGCCGCCGCCTGAATAGCCTGTAAGTGAAAAGCAGGACAAATTCTCGCCGGGGTCAATCGCGCCTGCCTCAACAAGAGGATAAACAAGGCTTATAAAGCCGCTTGCGTGACATCCGGGAACTGCAACGCGCTTTGATTTCATAAGCTTTTCGCGGTGTGCAGGTGAAAGCTCCGGAAAGCCGTATGCCCAATCATCAAGTGTGCGGTGTGCAGTAGACGTATCAATAACTACTGTGTTATCGTTTTCAATAAGTGAAACTGATTCCCTTGCCGCATCATCAGGAAGGCACAAAAAGGCAACGTCTGCCTCATTGAGTGCCGCCTTACGACAGGCAGGGTCTTTTCTTTTTTCATCGTCAAGGGTAATGAGCTCAATACCCTCAAAGGTTTCTAACCTTTCGTATATCCTCAGACCGGTTGTTCCGGCCTTACCATCAATAAATACTTTCTTTGCCATTTATAAACTCCGTAACGTCCGCAATCTGCTTTTTAACAGATTCATAACCTGTTGAGCCTGCGGAAATTCTTGTAGAAATACAGGTTTCAAGTGAAATCTCGTGGAAAAGATCTTCCTCAAAAAGCTCACTGTGTGCCTTGTATTCCTCAAGTGAAAGTGTTTCAAGAACCTTGTTCTTTTCAATACATTCTGCAACAGTCTGTCCTACAATCTTATATGCAGTACGGAAGGGCATACCCTTTTTAACAAGGTAGTCTGCAAGGTCAGTTGCATTGATAAAGCCCTTCTGCGCAGCAGAATACATATTGTCCTTGAGAACTGTCATTGTAGCAATCATAGGAGCAAAAATACTGAGGCACTTCTGTACTGTTTCAATGCTGTCAAAGATTGCCTCCTTATCCTCCTGCATATCCTTGTTGTATGCAAGCGGAATACCCTTGAGTGATGTAAGAAGCGCGAAAAGGTCACCGTAAACTCTGCCTGTTTTGCCCCTTACAAGCTCTGCCATATCGGGATTCTTTTTCTGGGGCATAATACTTGAGCCTGTTGTATATGAATCGTCAAGCTCCACAAACTTGAATTCCCATGAGCTCCAAAGAATGATTTCCTCGGAAAATCTTGAAAGGTGCATCATAATTATTGAGAAGGCTGACATAAGCTCCACACAGAAATCTCTGTCGGAAACACCGTCAATGCTGTTGCCCATAATGCCGTAGAAGCCAAGCTTTTCAGCCTCAAAGTAACGGTCTGTGTTATATGTTGTACCTGAAAGGGCGCATGAGCCAAGGGGTGAATAGTTCATTCTTCTGACTGCATCCTTAAGCCTTGTAGCGTCACGCATAAACATCTGTGCATAAGCAAGAAGGTGGTGAGCAAAGGTTATGGGCTGTGCACGCTGAAGGTGTGTGTAGCCGGGAAGGATAGCATCCTGATTTTCCTCCGCCTTGTCACGGATAGCCTCAATGAGAGTGTAGATAAGGTCGTTTACCTTTTCTGCCTCGTCACGAAGGTAAAGCCTGATATCAACGGCAACCTGATCATTACGGCTGCGGGCTGTGTGAAGTCTTTTACCAACGTCACCCTTACGTGCAGTAAGCTCACTTTCAATGAACATGTGAATATCCTCTGCCTCGTTGTCAAAGGTAAGCTTGCCGTTTTCAATATCCTCAAGAATACCTGAAAGTCCGTCAATTATTTCCTCGCAGTCACCTGCTGTAATAATGCCCTGTTTTGCAAGCATCTGAGCATGTGCAATTGAACCGCAGATATCCTGACGGAACATTTTGCAATCAAAGTGAAGTGATGAATTAAAGTCATCTGCTTCCTTATCAAGAGCCTTTGTAAATCTGCCTGCCCACATTTTATCCATAACAATAATACCCTTTCAAAAACTACTTTTGCACATTCGGATTAAGCACCGAATGTGCAAAACGTTAATTATTATTCACCAAGATTTGAGAGACCTGCTTTTTCTCTCATGTTAGCCATAACCTTAATGGGAAGACCATAAAGGTTGATGAAGCCTGCTGAATCCTTCTGATCGTAAACCTCATCCTCATCAAATGTTGCCATATCAGCATCATAAAGTGAGTAGGGTGAGCAAACGCCTGCGTTAATCATATTACCCTTGTAAAGCTTAAGCTTAACGTCACCTGTAACAGTTTCCTGTGTTGAGTCAACAAAAGCAAGGATAGCCTTTGTGAGAGGTGTGTACCACTGTGCGTTGTAGGTAAGCTCTGCAAGCTTCTGTGCAACAAGCGCCTTGTAGTGTGCTGTTTCCTTATCAAGGCAGATTGTTTCAAGAACAGCGTGTGCCTTGTAGAGAATTGCACCACCGGGAGTTTCATAAACGCCACGGCATTTCATACCAACAAGTCTGTTTTCAACGATATCAAGAAGACCGATACCATTTGCGCCGCCAAGCTCGTTAAGCTTTGTAACAAGCTCAACCGCACCCATTTCTACGCCGTCAACCGCTGTGGGAATACCCTTTTCAAAGTGGATTGTAACGTATGTGGGCTTGTCGGGAGCCATTTCGGGAGAAACGCCCATTTCAAGGAAGCCTTCCTTATTGTAAAGGGGCTCGTTCATGGGATCCTCAAGGTCAAGACCCTCGTGTGAAAGGTGCCAGATGTTTTTGTCCTTTGAGTAGTTTGTTTCTCTGTTTATCTTAAGAGGAACGTTGTGTGCCTCTGCATAAGCGATTTCTTCCTCACGAGATTTGATGTCCCACTCTCTCCAGGGAGCGATGATGGGCATATTGGGAGCAAAAGCCTTGATAGCAAGCTCAAATCTTACCTGGTCATTACCCTTACCTGTACAGCCGTGGCAGATAGCGTCTGCACCCTCAGCGATTGCAATTTCTGCAATTCTCTTTGCAATGGGGGGACGAGCAAAAGCTGTACCAAGGAGATATTCCTCATAAATTGCGCCAGCCTTAAGACCGGGGAAAACGTAATCCTCAAGGAATTCCTTTGTAAGGTCCTCAATATAAATCTTTGATGCGCCTGTTGCGATGGCCTTCTCCTCAAGGCCCTCAAGCTCGCTTGCCTGACCAACGTTACCTGAAACTGCAATAACCTCACAGTTGTTGTAATTTTCCTTGAGCCAGGGAATGATGATTGATGTATCAAGACCGCCTGAGTAAGCAAGAACTACCTTTTTGATGTTTTTCTTATCCATAATTTATTTCCTCCAAAGTGCGAGGACAATGCCTCGTGAAAAAATATTCATTTGATATGCATAGTTATACACCATTATTCAGGGCTTGTCAAGTGTTTTGCAAAAAATATTTGATTTTTCGCTTATTTTGCCAAAATGCGGTAAAATCAACCTTTTCAAACCCCTGTTTTGTATAAATTTTACCACATATCACTACAAAACGCCCTGTGTATAGCCTTGCTAAAATATGCAATATAATTGTATATATGCAATTTTTATGCATATTTCTTGCATATTTGCATAAAAACAAGCTCCGCAGGAAATCCCCTGCGGAGCCAAATTTATCTTAAAGTTGCTTATGCAATTGTGATATTACCCATCAAGTTCTTGATGATGTTCATAAAGATAGCAAAGATTTTCTCAAAGTAATATGAGATTGTGTAATCAAGCTGAGTTCTGTCTGAACCAAGAAGTGAGCCATCCTCCTGAGCAAGTGCACTTGATGTAAGGCAATATGTTGAATATTCTGTGGGGTTCTCCTCATTGATTTCAATGATACGAGTACCCTGAATCATGCTGTCATAGTATGAAGAAAATGTGCAGCCGGGAGTCATAATAAGGTCAACACCGTCAACGTCAACGATATAGTTGTTGACATGGTCGTGACCAACTACAAGGCCGAGAACGTCGCCGCCTGCAACCATAGCATCCCACTGACCGTCATTACCGTAGCTGGGACAAGCCTTTTCAAAGAGGTAGCCGCTTTCAAGCTTGGTGATGTCAGGAAGGAAGGTATAGCTTGTGCCATCCTGGAAGTTGATTGTAAGGTCGCCCATATTGATATCTGAGGGAACAAAAATTTTCTCTGTAGGCTCCTGAGGAATAATGTGCTGGAATGCAATTGAGGGAACAACCTCGCCACCATTTTCAGCTGTCATAGCATCACGTGTGTTGTTGTACCATTCAATCTGATCCTCACGCACCCAGTCATAGCCAAGCCACTCGCCCTGTGAATTGCGAACGTAGTCGCCGCAGTCAAACATCCAGAGGTTGAATGCAACCTTTGAGCCGTCACTTGAAAGAATGGGAAGGTTGTGTGTACCTGCACCATGAAGTGAGGGGTCAGCATCGTACCAAAGGCAGCCTTCGTATTCCTGATATTTTGCAATAAGCTCATCTCTTGTTTTGCCGCCTGAGCTTTCCTCATCGTGGTTACCAAGAACGCCTGTGAAGGGAATGCCACGATAGATAAGGGGTGCAAGAACCTCGTCGTATGATCTGTCATCGGGGTTGTTGATGTTATCACCACAGAAAACAACAAGGTCGGGCTGTGCATAGTCAAGAGCCTCTCTGATGAATGTGATCATATCATCGGGAACAGGATAGTCTGTCTGCACGTCTGCAAGCACCATAATTTTGAAATTGCCATCCTTGTCAAACTGAAGCTGAGCCTCATCCTTGAAGCCCGCAAAGCCTACTGTAACAAGTGAAAAAACCATTACAAGTGCCATAAGCACGGACATAAATTTTTTCATTACTGTCTCTCCTTAAAATTTATTTACAATTGAAACAATTATAATTCCATTAAATGATTTTGTCAACAAAATCGTTCAAATTAGCCTTCTCCTCGGACACAGGCCTTATAATGCCTGCCCTTTTCCTCAAAGTTTTTGTAGTAATTGTAGCTTGCTGCCGCAGGTGAAAACAGGCAGGAGCTGCCCTCTGCCGTATGCGTTTTGCAAAGCTCCACGCCATCTGCCATATCCCTTGCACAAAGCATATTCTTTGTGCAGCCCATAGCCTTAAGGCGTTCAATTATGCTGTGGCCTGTTTCAGGCAACCCAACAAGATTATTGACGTCACAGGTGTTAAGGAAATCAACAAATGCATCGTAATCAATGCCTCGGTCAAGACCGCCGAACAGGAGTGTGTCCACGTTGCCGAGAGCCTTTACTGCACCCATAACCGCTGTGGGAATTGTAGCAATACTGTCATTATAGAAGGCAATGCCATCGTACACGCCCACAAACTCCATACGGTGCTCTATACCGCCAAAGCCCTTAATGGCCTGTCTTACGGCATCATCCCCTACACCGAAGGTCCTTGCAACTGCAAGTGCATAAGCAATGTCCTGACGGTTATGCTCGCCCTTAAGGTGCTCCGTTGACTGCCACAGCTCATTAACAAAAGCATCCTCCGCAGCAGCAGTAAAGGTAACGGGCTTGGCGATGCCCTTGATTACGCTGTCCCAATCAACAACACCTGTAAGGTCCTGCTCGGGATTATAAACAAGCACGTCGTCTGCCTTCTGGTGACGGGCAATATTAAGCTTTGCATTCACATAGCCCTCATAGCCTGTCTTGTAGTGATCAAGGTGCTCCTGATAAACGTTCACAAGCACCGCAACGTGAGGCGAAACGGTTGTAAATTCAAGCTGATGAGAGGACATTTCAATAACTGCAACAAGGCTCTCGTCCTCATCCGCCTTTTCAAATACAGGCACTCCAATGTTACCGATAAGGCAGGTATTAAGACCGCCCGCCTTAAGCATTTCATAAATAAGAGTTGAGGTCGTTGTTTTTCCCTTTGAGCCTGTGATGCCCACAACAACGGGCTTGCAGAACCTGAGGAACATATCTGTCTGACAGGTTATTTCTGTTGTTTCGGGGTACATATCATCCTCAAGGAAGGCTATACCAGGACTTTTGAAAACAATATCAAAATCGGGAAGGCACTTAAGGTAATCATCGCCATAAACGAGGCTTACGTTTGCATCCTCAATAACAGGCTTGTTTTTGTCGCCAATGGTCAAAGCCTTCTCGGGAAGGTGCTTTCTGATATAATTGAAGGTGGACTGACCCTCTCTGCCGAAGCCGAGAATGAGCACCCTTTTATCCTTGATATATTCGATTATCTGTGACATTTTTACATCTCCGTAGTATCTTTTTCCTTATAAAAGGCGAAATTGTTTTTGCCGCTTCGCTTTACAGAATACATTGCGTTGTCAGCCTTCTCGTAAAGCTCGGTATAAGACGAGCCGTCTGCAGGATGCAATGCAATACCAACGCTGCAGGTGAACTCTCTGTCCTCAACGCCCTCAAGGGTAACGCTGCGGCATATTTCAAGTATATCACGTGCAATTTTTTCTGCGCGGATTGCAATATCCTCATCACTATCAACGGAGTTGACGTAAACAACAAACTCCTCACCGCCGATTCTGCCAAGCACGTCGTTTGTGCCGAAGCGCAGGGACAATTTGCTTGTAAATGAGCGAAGGAAATTGTCGCCCACCTGATGGCCGTATGTATCGTTAAGCTTTTTGAAATCGTCAAGGTCAAGAAGGAGAAGTGCACTCTGCTCCTCAGGATATTCCCTGATGCTTTCACCTATCTTAAGGCTTGTTGAAATCTTGTTAAGGAAGCCTGTGAGCTGGTCGGTTTCCGCCTTGGAAATAAGACGTGATTTTTCCTTTTTCTCCTTGTCAATATCGGTCATGGTGCCAATAAACCTTGTGGCGTTGCCGTCATCACCGTACATTGCCGCAAACTTAATTCTGTGCCACACGCCGTCACCACGGTTGTTTATAACTCTGGCATCAAAAACGTTTATCTTTTTGCCTGACAGCGCGTTGCTGAGAGCAAGAATAAACGCAGGCACGTCACGATGGTCAAAAACGTCGCCATAAGTAAAGGTTTCTATTGCATTGTCAATTCGGGTACGTGTACCCATACCTCTGAGAATTTTTGCAGAGCACTCAAAAACGTCCTCAACAACGTCGTAGCTGAACATTATATCGTCCGAGATTTCCTCAACGATTTCATAACGCTCCTTTTCCTCACGAAGCTGCATCTGAAGCTTTTTAGTATATGTAATGTCAGTAATGTTGCAAATGAAGACCTGATCGTTTTTTGAAACGTTACGGGGCTTACGTGTGGAAACAAGCACCCACGCCTTCTCTCCGCCCTTTTTGTTGATGCGAAGCTCAAATTCTATAATATCAGTAGGGTCATAATCAGTATTCAGCTTGCGGACAATGTTGATGAAATCCGCCTGACTGAACAAGTTCATGCGTTCCTCATCGCTGATTTCCTCATACTCCTCGCGGGTATAGCCGAAAATCTTGAAAAAAGCATCGTTTGTGTAGTCAAGCTGAATGCCGTCAATACGGGGTGAAACAATACAAACACCCATAACAGCATCCTGCAAAATAGTTTCGAGAGACTCTCTCGGAAGGTCCTTTTCAAAATCGCCACCAAATCTTCTCATAGTAAACCTCCTGACCATAATTCACCTATTGTAACCAATATAACACAATTATATTGCATTAACAAGGATTTTTCAAAAAGACTTGAATAAAAGATATATTTTGTATATAATCTAAAATTGAATAACTATATTAGTTAAATATATACTTATTATTCGGAGATACTTATGCTTGAATTAAAACATATTTCATTTAACGTAAGTGATGACAAGGGAGAAAAGGACATTCTCAAGGACATTTCACTTACTGTGGAGGATGGCAAATTCCTCGTTATAACAGGCCCTAACGGCGGCGGTAAATCCACACTCGCCAAGGTTATTATGGGCATTGAAAAGCCCACGGGCGGTCAGATTATCTGGAACGGTCAGGACATTACCAACCTTTCTATCACAGAGCGTGCAAAGCTTGGCATCGGCTATGCCTTCCAGCACCCTCCCCGCTTCAAGGGACTTTCCGGGCGCGACCTTCTCAGCCTTGCTCACGGCAGCACCCTCCCCGAGGATCAATGCTGCATGTACCTTACACAGGTTGGTCTCTGCTCCAAGGATTACCTTAACAGACAGGTTGACAATTCACTTTCAGGCGGCGAAATAAAGCGAATTGAAATTGCAACACTTATGGCACGCGACCTTTCACTTGCTATCTACGACGAACCCGAGGCAGGCATTGACCTGTGGAGCTTCAATATGCTTGTGGAAAGCTTTAAGGGTATTTCAAAAACCCGCAAGGAAAGCATGATTATCATCTCTCATCAGGAGAGAATTATGAAAATTGCTGACGAAATCGCAGTTGTGGCTGACGGCTACGTTAAGGAAATCGGTCCCCGCGAGGATATTTTCCCCAAGCTTATGTCAGAATTTGACAACTCTTGCACATTCAGATAAAGGACTATTACTATGAACAAAACAGATCTTCACATGCTCCAGGCGGTTGCCGACCTTCACGGCATACCTCAGGGTGCATATAACATCAGAAAAAACGGTGAGGGCTTTGACAGACAGTCCACCGAAAATATTATCATTGAGCCCAAGAAGGACAAGCCGGGTATTGACATCATCGTAAAGCCCGACACAAAGAACGAAAGCGTACACATTCCCGTTATCATTACCGAGGCAGGCGTTGAGGACCTTGTATATAACGATTTCTTCATTGGTGACAATGCAGACGTGCTTATTGTTGCAGGCTGCGGCATACACAACTCAGGCGACAAAAAGAGTGAGCATGACGGCATTCACCGCTTCCATATCGGCAAAAACGCTCGCATAAAGTACGTTGAAAAGCACTACGGAGAGGGCGAGGGCACAGGCGAAAGAGTGCTCAACCCTGTTACCGAAATTTATATGGATGAAAATTCATATTGCGAAATGGAAAGCGTGCAGATACGCGGAGTTGACTCAACAAAGCGCGACACAATTGCAAAGCTTGAAAAGGGCGCAAGACTCGTTGTGCTTGAAAAGCTTATGACCCATGGCAATCAGATCGCACACTCTGACATGGTGGTTGAGCTCAACGGTGAGGATGCATCCTCACAGATTATTTCACGAAGCGTTGCAAAGGATAAATCCGAGCAGGTATTTTATCCCCGCGCGGTTGGTAACGCAAAGTGCAGAGCACACGTCCAGTGCGACTCTATCATAATGGATGATGCGAAAATCCGCTCTATCCCTGAAATTGCTGCTAACCATTGGGATGCTAACATTGTTCACGAGGCTGCTATCGGCAGAATCAACAATGACCAGCTCCTTAAATTACAGACCCTCGGCAAAACCGAGGAAGAAGCAGAGGAAATCATTATCAACTGCTTCCTTAAATAAACTCATTAAACAAGCTGACTTTGGAGTGATTTTATGAATAAACGTGTTCTTGCCTTTGACTTTGGCGCATCAAGCGGCAGAGCTATCGTAGGCGTATTTGACGGTGAAAAGATTGAGCTCCGCGAGGTTCACCGTTTTTCAAACGACCCCGTTACAATCAACGGAACTGTATATTGGGACGTTCAGCGTCTTTTCTTTGAAATCAAGCAGGGTATCCTCAAGGCAAAGGAGGATGGCGGCTTTGATTCCATCGGTATTGACACATGGGGTGTTGACTTCGGTCTGCTCCGCAAGGACGGCACACTCATTGAAAACCCTGTTCACTACCGCGACAAGCGCAACGACGGTATGGCAGAATTTTCAAAAAAATACATGTCCCATGAGGAAATGTATGATATCACAGGTATTCAGTTTATGGATTTCAACACTGTTTTCCAGCTGCTTTCACTTAAGGAAAACAGACCCTATATCCTTGAAGAAGCGGACACACTTCTGTTTATGCCTGACCTTCTTTCCTACTTCCTTTCAGGCGTTAAATCAACAGAATATTCAATCGCAACAACCTCACAGATGGTTGACCTTAAAACACGTGACTGGTCCGATAAAATCATCAACGACCTTGGTCTTAAAAAGGATATTCTCACACCTATCGTTGCAACAGGTACAATCATCGGTCAGCTCAGCGACGAAATCTGCGAGGAGCTTGGCGTTCCCAAGGCAGATATTGTCAGCGTTGCATCACACGATACACAGAGTGCAATCACAGCAGCTCCCTGCGAGTATGAGGATTTTGCATTTATCAGCTGCGGCACATGGTCACTCTTCGGCACCGAGGTTAAGGAGCCTGTGCTCAACGAAGCATCAAAGAAGCTTAACGTTACAAACGAGGGTGGCTACGGCTACAGCATTGCCTTCCTCAAAAACATCTGTGGCTTGTGGCTTATTCAGGAAAGCCGTCGTCAATGGATTCGCGAGGGCAAGGAGTATTCATACGCTGAGCTTGAAAAGCTGGCACTTGAATGTGAGCCCTTTAAGTGCTTCATTGACCCCGATGCACCCGAATTTGCTACAATGGGCAACCTTCCACAGCGCGTTAAGGACTACTGCAAAAAAACCAATCAGTACGTTCCGCAAACCGTTGGTGAAATTATGCGCTGTATCTATGAAAGCCTTGCCCTCAAATATCGTCTTACATTTGACGGCATTATGGAATGCACAGGCAAGGTTTATGACCGCATTCACGTTATGGGTGGCGGCACAAAGGACAAGCTCCTTTTACAGATGACCGCACAGAGCTGTAACGTTGACGTTTACGGTGGACCTATTGAAGCAACCGCCCTCGGCAATATTGCTATTCAGTTTATGTCAAGCGGTGTTATTGAGGACATCAAGCAGGCAAGAAAAATCATTGCACGTGGCGAAAATCTTAAGCTCTACCAGCCCGATAACAGGGACGAGTGGGAAAAAGCCTACGAAGCATTTAAAGAAATTATAAAATAAGTTATGACTATTTTACCGAAGCTTAATGACAAAAATGTGAATTACGTCCTTGAAACGGTTGAAGCCGTTGTGGACAGGACCCGTGACCGTCGGGCAGGCAGCAAGGGCGAGGAGCAAGCCCGAGGCATCTTGCTGAACGAGCTTATGAAATTCTGCGACGAAACAAACGAGCAGGGCTTTATAACTCACCCCGGCGCAGGTACCATTCTGCACAAAATTCTCAGCGTTTGTCTTATAGCCTCGGTTTTTCTTTTTTCCGTTGCACTTTCAGGCGGCTACGTTATGCCCATTGCCGTATCGTTGATTCTCAACCTTGTGGTGTTTGGTGTGTATGCTCACAAATTTCTTTTTGACGGAACCGTCCTTGACGTTATCAAGCTGAAGAAAAAGTCAGCCAACATATACGGCAAGCGCTATTGCCGTGGTGATACTGCCACACGAGTTGTCATTACCGCCCACGTTGACTCCCCTATGTGTTTGCGAAGCTTTGCTCTGGGTAACGTTACGTTGAACGTGCTTAACTTGTGCTCCATTTTGGGAAACACCGTGCTGTTCTGCAGTCAGCTTTTCTGCCTGTTTGCAGGTGTGCCTGTAAATTCAGGTCTTTTTGATTTCCTCAGAGTTGTGTGCATAATCTTCGTACCCTTTTACATTGCATCTATTTTCATTATCAACCCCAAGCACACCGCAAGCGGTGTCAGCTCAAGCCTTGTTCCCTCGGGCATTGCCCTGAGCGTTATAAAGCAGCTTTTTGACGAAAGCTTCCGCTATGAAAAGACCGAGGTATGCGTTCTGCTTACAGGCTCTGAATATTCTGGCCGCGCAGGTGCCTATGCCTTTGCTAAGAAGCATAAAAGACTTTTTTCTGACGTACCTACTGTGTTTATACCCTTAGAGGAAATCACATCATCGGACAACCTTGTGGTTATGTTCAAGGACGGAAGCGGAACAAAGGGCTCGTCACAGGCGGCATCGGTTATTGCACAGGCAGCAGAAAACCTTAACATAAAGCTTTCAAGGGAGGCTGCCCTTATCGGTACCTCTGCATTTACCCCCTATGCACTTAACGGCTTTGAGGCTTGCTCAATCGGTACAACAAAAAAACTTACTGCAAAAAGCATGACTGCAACAGGCGACAAAATCACCGCAGTAAGGCGCAAAACCATAGGCGACGTTGCATCACTTCTCCTTGAAACACTTAACTACTACGACAGCTAAATTAGGAAATATATATAAATGAAAATCAGTAACTTTATCGGTGATAAGAAATTCTACAAAATGGTTATGACTGTTGCTCTGCCCATTATGATACAGAACCTTATCACAAACTTTGTAAGCATGCTTGACAACCTTATGGTTGGTAATCTGGGCACCGAGGAAATGTCAGGCGTTTCCATTGTCAACCAGCTTGTTTTCGTTTTTGCCCTTGCCGTTTTCGGCGCACTCAGCGGTGCAGGTATTTTCACCGCCCAGTTCTACGGCAAAAAGGACACAGATGGTATCCGCTATACAATCAGATACAAGCTTTTGATAACGCTTGTGCTTATGGCTGTGGGCTTTGTTGTATTCACAGTATTTCAGGAGCCGCTCATAAATATGTTCCTGCACGAAAGCAACGATAGCGGCAGCATTGAGCTGACCTTAAGCTTTGCCAAAAAGTACCTTAACTCCCTTATGTGGGGTGTTATACCTTTTTGCATAACACAGGTTATTTCAAGCTCGCTGCGTGAAACCGGTGAAACAGTTGCACCTATGATTGCAGGCTTTTCCGCCGTTCTTGTAAACGTATGCCTTAACTGGGTGCTCATCTTCGGTAAATTGGGCGCACCCGCCCTTGGTGTTGTTGGTGCCGCAACGGCTACAAACATTGCACGCTGTATTGAATGCTCGTTTATCATAATCTACACCATCAGAAAGCGCTCACGCTTCACTTATTTTTCAGGTCTGCTGAAGGGCTTTACAATACCCCGAAGGATTTTCAAGGATATTACAATTAAGGGTATGCCCCTTTTATTCAACGAGTTTTTCTGGTCACTTGGAATGTCGCTTCTCAGCGTGGCTTACAGCCTGTACGGCATATCTGTGGTTGCGGGCTACAGCATTTCATCCACAGTTATGAACCTTGCAAACATTGCCTTTATTGCATTGGGCAACAGCATCGGCATAATCGTCGGAAAGCAGCTTGGAGCAAATGATTTTGAAAAG
>JAGBTL010000004.1 GCA_017631355.1 Clostridia bacterium | reverse complement strand
TGCAGGGGAGAAGTAGAAGTAATCCGCCACCAAGCCTTGTAAGGAAGTTGCCTTCACCTGCAAACAACGGATTTTCAGCAGATGACCAGCCTGCCTTGCCTGAAATAAACGCACCAAAGCCTGCATCTGCACCCCATATAAGGTAGTAAAGAAAAATACCGATAGCGGATGATGAATAACCCACCACAAACCACTTGTAAACCTTTTTGTAAAAAATTGTGCCGATTATAATAAGGGCGGAAACAATGCACATAAATGCGACGTTTACAACCGCCAAAAGATTAAGCCTTGCAATATTTAATACAACCGCAAGAGTTATACCGATTATTCCGATGATAAACGGAAAGGGCTTTTTTGCCTTTTCAAAAACGATATCGCTTTTCAAAAGATATTCCTCATTTCATAATAATGTTATTTAACTATAATAATACTATAAATTACACGGTATGACAATATAAAAACTGCCCTAATTTAGGGCAGTTAAATAAGTAGTAATTACTAATTATCAGATTGTAATTGAAAGAACGTACTCCTTGTTTGCAAAAAGGTTTGTAACGTCCTCAGGGTTGATGTGAGATTTTGCTTTGATGGTGAAAAGACAAACGTATTTTTCGTGCTTCTTTTCAACGCTGTTTGATAAAATCTCGTAATCATTTTCAATAAAGATTGAGGTAACCTTTTCAACTATTTCGGGGTCATCAACAAGCTTCATTGTAACTGAGGTTGTGCTTGTGTTTTCAACAGGGAGAATGCGGTGAATAACAATTTGAACAAGCAGAAGAATAAGTGTTGAGTATACCGCTATGCCGTACATCCCTGCACCTGCTGCAAGTCCGATACCCGCTGTTGTCCACACACCTGCGGCAGTTGTAAGGCCCTTAACAGTACCTTTATAAACAATAATACCTGCACCGAGGAAGGATATACCCGTAACAACCTGTGCTGCAAGACGTGCACCATCAAGGTTTACGTTGCCCTCAATGCCTGTCATATTAATAATATCAAAGAAGCCGTACTTGCTGACAATCATAATAAGTGCAGAGCCAAGAGCAACAATAATGTGCGTTCTTATACCTGCTTCCTTTTGTCTATGTGTTCTCTCAACACCGATTGCAGCACCGCATATTGTTGCTGTGAGCAATGCAAGAATATAGGGGAAAACGTTTGAGATAGTAAATGAATCAAGAAAGATTTCCGCAACCTGACTAATTGTGTAATCGGGCATCATAATTTAACAATCCACTCCCTGAAAAAATTATTTTAACATTATAATACATATTTTAAAAGTTGTCAAATTATTACGTTATCAACGTAAACGTGCTTGGTTATAAAACTCGTCTGGCGATCATATTATTTGGTAAAGATATATGGAGGTAGTTTTATGACAGAAACAAGCATTTACAAGGATATTGAATCGCGAACCGGGGGAGATATTTATATTGGTGTTGTGGGGCCTGTCAGGACAGGTAAATCAACCTTTATAAAGCGTTTTATGGATACACTTGTTATCCCTAATATAAACAGTAGCTACAAAAAGGAAAGGGCACAGGACGAATTGCCTCAATCGGCAGCAGGAAGAACAATTATGACTACTGAGCCAAAGTTTATACCTGAAGAGGCTGTCTGCGTAGAGTTACCTGATAATGCATCACTTAACGTAAGGTTGATTGATTGTGTAGGTTATATTGTACCAAGTGCACTTGGCTATATTGAAGAGGATAAGCCCCGAATGGTCAAAACCCCTTGGTTTGAGGATGAAATACCCTTTAATATGGCGGCTGAGCTTGGTACGCAAAAGGTTATTACCGAGCATTCAACAATTGGCCTTGTTATTACAACAGATGGCTCAATAAGCGATATTCCGCGCTATGAGTATGAGGAAGCAGAGGAACGGGTAATAAACGAGCTGAAGGATATTAACAAGCCGTTTGTTGTTTTACTTAATTCAACTGATCCAGAGTGCGATGCAGTATTGAATCTTGCTTCTGAGCTTACTGTAAAATACGGAGTGCCTGTTTTGCCTGTTGATTGTGCCGAAATGGATGAGGATTTTATAAGACAGGTGCTTGGTTCTGTTCTTTTTCAGTTTCCTGTAAGTGAAATTGGCATTAAGCTTCCCGGTTGGGTTATGAGCCTTGACCGCAGTCATTGGTTGCGAAGCTCGCTTTGTGATGCCCTCAAAAAATCTGCTGAAAAAATCAGCTGTGTTGGCGATATTGGTCAAATGCTAGGGATATTCTCACAGAATGAGCACCTGCAAAGCGTTGATATTAAAAGCCTTGATTTGGGTAAGGGGTGCGCTTGTGTTGATGCCTGCTTGTCACAGGAGCTTATATATAAAATAATATGCGAGGAAACAGGTATTGATATTGATGGTGAGGAGTCCTTGCTTTCAACACTCAAGGAGCTGTCATCCATCAAGACGAGATATAACAGAATCAAGAATGCCCTTGATGAGGTTGAAGCAACAGGCTACGGTATTGTTATGCCTGATATTGATGAGCTGACGTTAAAGGAGCCTGAAATTGTTAAGCAGGGTGGACGATATGGTGTTCGTCTTTCGGCATCTGCACCCTCAATACATATGCTGAAAACCTGCATAGAAACAGAAGTGGCTCCCGTTGTAGGAACGGAGAGCCAATCGGAAGAGCTGTTGAAATATTTGCTTGATGGATTTGAGGAGGATCCACTCAAAATATGGGAATCTGATATTTTTGGTAAATCCTTGAGTGAGCTTGTTAACGAGGGACTTCGCAGTAAGCTTTGTCATATGCCCGTTGATGCTCGCGGTAAAATACAGGAAACCCTTGAACGGATAATCAATGACGGATGTAGCGGATTGATATGTATAATTCTTTAATCCTCGCTCTTTAATTCTCCATAGCTTTTATCAACGATTATAACTGCGTAAAGGTTGCCGTTTCCGGCTTCGTTTACGCGGTTTTTTATTATTTTTGTTAATTCGTGGTCAGAGTATTTGTATTCAGGTGGCACAACAACGTCAAATAAAACGTTCTTGTCCTTTTCACCTGTAACAACTCGGAAATCGTGGAACGTAATAACAGGGTCAATATCGTATAAAATATCTGCAACAAGCGCTTTAAGCTCGTTTGTTTCCTCGCAGTCAAGTACGGTTGGATCAAGGTGTACAACAAGGTGAATATTGTGCTTGTTCGTGAAGTCGCGCTCAATCTGGTCCATTATATCGTGGCAAACAAGCACGTTGATTTTTGCATCCATTTCAATGTGTGCAGATGCAAAATAACTACCGGGTCCGTAGCTGTGAACCATAAGGTCGTGAACGCCAAGCACGTTTTCATAGCCTAATATTTCATTTTCAATTTTCTCGTAAACCTCTTTTGAGGGTGGTTGACCAAGAAGGGGACCCACAGTTTCTCTTACAAGGTTAATGCCTGAAATAATAATGAATATTGCAACACCAACACCGATAAAGCCGTCAATGTTCAAATCAAAAAAGTGTGAAACAAGCGTTGAAATAAGTACGGCAACAGTTGAAATGCAGTCGTTTCTGCTATCCTGTGCGGTTGCTTCAAGTGTTTTTGATTTGATTTCCTTGCCAAGCACGTGGTTAAAATGGCCAAGCCACAGCTTTACAACGATTGATGAAAGCAAAATAACTATCGTTGCAATATTAAAAACGTTGTCTTCAGGGTGGAAAATTTTATCAATTGATGAAGTGAGTGTTTCAAAGCCGATTAAAAGAATGATGAATGAAATTACAAGACCTGTAATATATTCAATTCTTGCGTGACCGTATGGATGGTCACGGTCCGCAGGCTTTTCAGACATTCTGAAGCCCACAAGCGTAACAACTGATGAACCTGCATCGGAAATATTGTTGGTAGCATCTGCAGTAATAGCAACGCTGTGGGATATTGTACCTGCAACCAGCTTCAATATACCGAGAAGCGCATTGCAGATAATGCCGACAATACCTGCAACTCTGCCGTACATTTCACGACCTGATGAGCTTTCGGGGTCTTTGTTTTTAAGGAAAAGTGATGTGATTATTTTTGTCATAATAACAGCCTCTGAAAAAATGTTGCAAATTTATTTGTAATAAATATTATATGGAAATATCTGACTTTGTCAATTAAAGGTTTCTTAAAATTTTATTGTATAGACAAAATGAGTTTTGTGTGGTATTATCATAGAAGTTATACACCAATTATTTTTGAAAGGTTGTTTTATTGATGAACAAAACTTTAGTTATCCTTGCTGCAGGTATGGGTAGTCGCTATGGAGGTCTTAAGCAGATTGATCCTGTTGGTCCTGATAATTCAATTATCATTGACTACTCTATTTACGATGCTGTTAAGAATGGCTTTAATAAGGTTGTCTTTATTATAAAAAAGGAAAACGAGGAGCTTTTCCGTCAGGTAATTGGCGATAAGGTTTCAAAATACGTTCAGGTAGAATACGTTTTCCAGAGCACCGATAAGCTTCCTGAGGGCTTTGAGTGTCCTGCAGACAGAGTTAAGCCCTGGGGTACTGCGCACGCGGTTTACTGCTGTAAGGGCGTTGTAAACGAGCCTTTTATGGTTATTAATTCTGATGATTTTTATGGCAGGGGTGCCTCTGAAGCAATCGGCAATTGGATTGAGACAACCGATTTCAGCGGTGATAAATATAAGTTTGCTATGGCGGGCTATTATCTTAAAAATACACTTACTGAAAATGGTACTGTATCTCGCGGTGTTTGTGAGGTTGATGATAACGGTCAGCTTGTTGACGTTATTGAGCGCACAAAGATTATGCGCGTAAATGGTAAAATTTGTTATACCGAGGATGAACAGAGCTGGACAGAGCTTCCTGAAGAAGTGCTTTGCTCAATGAATTGCTGGTGCTTCCCCGCAGAGTTTATCAATGAAATTGAAAAGTATTTCATTGAATTCCTTAAAAACGAGGTTCCTGCAAATCCGCTCAAGTCAGAATTCTTCCTTCCTTTCCTTGTTCGTGATCTTCTTTCAGAGCAAAAGTGTACTGTTGATGTTCTTGAAACCAAGGACAAATGGTTTGGCGTTACATACAAGGAGGATAAGCCTGACGTTGTAAAATCTGTTAAGGCACTTGTTGATGCAGGTGTTTATCCCGAAAAATTATGGTGATTGGTATGAAAAAAATAGTTGCATTGTTATTGGCTGCCCTTGTTACTGTTTCATTGTGCGCATGTGGTGGTAATACAGATGAGGTTACTGAAACTACTGCTCCTGAAACAACAAATGATGAGGTAGTAATCAGAATCAGAAAAGAGCTTATTGTTGACGTTGAGGAATACAAAACCGATATACAGACATATGAGGGCGTTGCAGTTGCTGAAAGTGAAGAGCTTATTATCCTTACAATGAACAGCTCATCCTATGATAACCTTGTGCAAAAAAAACATGACGAAGCTGCTGCTGCCTATGATGCTATTGAAACACAGGAAGATAGCTTCGTTGAGGATATTGTTTATGATGTTAATTTCCGCAACGTGAAGGTTTATGTGAATCGCGATAAATATGATGCTGCATCTCACAGTGGTATGGATTATATTACCTATGCTGCAAATGCGCTCGTTTATCAGATGTACCTTCCCAATGGTCAGCAGTGTACCGTTGAAATGATTTATTCGGACACTCAGGAGGTTATTGGCTCATCAACCTTACCTAATAAAGTTGAAGTGAAATAAAAATAAGCCGCCGTAGTATTTTTACTACGGTGGCGTTTTTTATTTTCTGCTTTCAATTTCCTTGAGATTTGCTTTGAATTCCTTTTGTATCCACACAAAGGATAATATCCATGCGCCGATTACCGCAAGAACAATATCAATTCTACCAAGCGGAAAAAGTGATACTATTGTAAAAAACAAGCGTGTTCCTGCATTGTTTATGCCGAGTATCATAAGGAACCATTCAACAACAATTATCATTCTGCAGAAGGGGAGAATGCATACTACAGACCAGCACAGACACGCTGTTTGGGGCCCCCAATTCTTGGGTAACTTCCACATCATTGGCACGTATCCGTCAGCATTGCCGTAGTTTATAAATGCAAGGTAACGCTTCATATCGGTTTCGTTGGTGACAGGTGGCTTGTATTTTATGAATGCATACCACGACATTGCAACATAACCAACAAATGTAATAACGTTTATAATTATCAAGCCTGACCAGCCAATGCCCATTATACTTGAGAGGGGATTACCCTCAAGCAAAAGGTTTGGTGTTGCCACATAGGTGAATAACAGGTCAAGCACTATTGTCAATAGATATGCAAAGCAGGATAAATAAAACTTCTGTTTGTTTGATTTCATATAAATCTCCTTGCAGAATTGCTTTTGTTGTTATGTTTATATTTTACCACCTGACCGCTTAAATGCAATATAAATTTAAGTTTTCCGCTGTTTTTAAGTTTACTTGATTTTTTTATTTAAAAAATTTTCAAAAACACTTGCTTTTTTTATTGCTTTATGGTAATATTCTTACGCTAATGTGTTATAAAGTTTAAAGAGGTGAACAAAATGAAAGAAGGACTTCATCCCAATTACGGCGCAACTCAGGTTAAATGTGCATGCGGTGCTGTGCTTGAAACAGCTTCTACAAAGGACGGTATGCGTGTTGATATCTGCTCAAAGTGTCATCCTTTCTTTACAGGCAAGCAGAAGCTTGTAGATACAGGTGGACGTGTTGACAGATTCAATAAGAAATATAACCTCTCTAAGTAAGTTATAAATGCTTAGTAAGCCGGTGAGTTATCACCGGCTTTTTGCGTTATATTTTCGGAGGTGCTTTATGGAGTCTTACAAAACTCTTGGTGGTTTTGCGGCAGAGGAGTACGTTGTTAAACGCTCAAGGTTCATTGGCTATGCAAAGCCCATCAAATCCGAAAAGGATGCACTTGATTTCATTGCAGAGATTCAAAAAAAGCATTGGGATGCAACCCACAACGTTTATGCTTACTCTCTGCGCGAAGGCTCAATTAAAAGATATTCTGACGACGGCGAGCCGCAGGGAACTGCGGGTATGCCTGTCCTCAACGTTATTACGCAGGAGGGAATAACCGACTGCGTTGTTGTCGTTACCCGATATTTTGGCGGTATTCTTCTTGGTGGCGGTGGACTTGTCCGTGCATACACTCACTCTGCAAAGCTTGGTGTTGACGGAGCAGGGATAATCACCCTTGTTCCTTGGTCTGTTTGTTCGCTGACCTGTGATTATAACTACTATGGTAAAATTGAAACTCTTATACGTGATTGTGACGGCGTTGTCAGCGATACACAGTTTACCGATAATGTTTCCCTTACCTTCAGAATAGAGCAGGGCGGGGAGCACGCTTTTGACAAAAAGCTTAAGGATTTGACTAATGGTAAGGTTGAATTTACCGTTGTTGATGAAATAATTGCCGCAAAATAAAATTTTTGCAAAAAAATAAAGGGTTTTTCTGTATATTTCTGTATTAATAAATAAGAAGGTGATTCTGTGAACGATAATATCAGACTGAATACTTTGAAAAGAGAGCGCGATACGCTTTCAAAGTATGCAATGCTTTGCGAAAACACAAAGGGCAGAAGGATTACCATTGAAGAATGTCCTGTCAGAACTGCTTATCAGCGTGACCGTGATCGTATTCTTCATTGCTCGGCATTCCGCCGCCTTAAGGATAAAACTCAGGTTTTCTTGGCTCCTGATAACGTTCATTACAGAACACGTCTTACTCATACACTTGAGGTTTCGCAGATTGCACGCACCATTGCTCGTTCACTTTCTCTTAACGAGGATTTGACAGAGGCTATTGCTCTTGGTCATGACCTTGGTCACACACCGTTTGGTCACGCAGGTGAAAGAGCGCTTAATTCTGTTTATGAAAAGGGCTTTACCCACTTTGAGCAGAGCCTTCGTGTTGTTGATAAACTTGAGCATGGCGGCACAGGTCTTAACCTTACCTACGAGGTGCGCGATGGTATTCTTTGTCACACCCGTGGCAAGGAGGCAGACACCCTTGAGGGCAGAATTGTTAAGCTGAGTGATAAAATTGCTTATATTAACCACGATATTGATGATGCACGCCGTGGCGGTGTTCTCAGCGAGGATGATATCCCCCTTGAGATACGAATGACACTTGGCTTTGATAAGGCGGAGCGAATCAACACAATGGTTATGTCAACAATTGACAATACAACTGATGACGTTACTATGGGTGCAGAGGTTAAAGCGGCTTTTGATGAGCTCCATACCTTTATGTTCAAGTACGTATACACCAACCCTGTCTGCAAAAGCGAGGAGGGTAAGGCGGAGAGCATGGTTAAGGAGTTGTTCAGGTATTACTCCCATAACCCCAGCGAAATGCCTGATTTTTACTATGAGGTTGCAAAGCGTGAGGGTCCTGAGCGTGCTGCCTGTGACTATATTTCAGGTATGTCTGACAGCTATTGCCTTAAGCGCTTTAGCGATTTGTTTATTCCAAAAACATGGAATGATTGATTTTACATAATATTTTTTTAAGGAGGTGTTTATATGGCAATGCGATTTAACGATGATTTTATTGATAAGCTTCGCGACAGCAATGATATTGAATCTGTTATCGGCAGCTACGTTGAGCTTCGTCGCAGAGGGCGTACCCTTACAGGTCTTTGTCCCTTCCATAATGAAAAAACACCTTCATTCACCGTATATCCTGAAACCGCTTCATATTACTGCTTTGGCTGTGGTGCAGGCGGTGAGGTTATAAACTTTATCAGGAACATTGAAAACCTTGATTTTATTGAGGCGGTAAAGTTCCTTGCCGACAGGGCAGGAATCAAGCTTCCTGAGGATAATTTTGATGATGCTGCATCAAATTTAAGGCGCCGTATATTTGAAGCAAACCGCGATGCTGCAAGGTTTTATCATGAAACACTTTTTACTGAGCAGGGTAAGGCTCAGCTTGATTACCTTATGCGTAGAAACGTTTCACCTAAAATGATAAAGCATTTCGGTCTTGGTGCAGCACCTGATGATTGGCATGCCCTTGAAAACCACCTTAAGGCAAAGGGCTTCAGGCGTGATGAGCTTGTTGCTGCCAACCTGCTGCGATATAGTGATAAAAACGGCAAACGCTATTATTATGACGCATTCAGGTCAAAGGTAATGTACCCTGTAATTGATTTGAGGGGTAACGTTGTTGCCTTCGGCGGACGTGTTCTTGATAATAGTAAGCCAAAGTATATTAACACATCTGATACACCTGTTTATAAAAAGAGTAATGAGCTTTTTGCAATGAATTTTGCAAAAAACGGCAATGACAGAAAGCTCATACTTTGCGAGGGCTATATGGACGTTATTGCTCTGCATGGTGCAGGCTTTGAGAATGCCGTTGCAGGTCTTGGTACTGCGCTTACACCCGAACAGGTCAGTCTTATTTCCCGCTATGCTGATGAGGTTGCCCTTTGCTATGACTCCGATGAAGCAGGACAGAAGGCTGTAAGAGCCGCTTTAAGCTTGTTTTCAAAGACAGGTGTCAGGGTTAAGGTTATTCGCCTTGAAGGCGGCAAGGATCCTGATGAAATCATAAGAACACACGGTAAGGAGCGCTTTGCGAAGTTGCTTTCGAATGCTGATAATGATACGGAGTACAAGCTTTCTGTAATTCGTTCTAAATACGACGTTGAAACAGCAGACGGTAAGGTGAATTTTCTGCGTGAGGCAGCAGCCTTCCTTGCAACTGCCGACTCCCTTGAGCGTGACGTTTATGCAATGCGACTTTCTGACGAGCTTGGCGTTAGTAAGGATGCCATTCTTCAGCAGATAAAGGGAGCTGCTAAACGTGATTATTACCGTAAATCTAAAAATCAGTTCAACGAAGCACAAAAAAAGGTAGCCGAAATGGAAAAATCCGTTGACCCGCAGCGCGTTAAAAATATGCGTGCAGCAAGGGCTGAGGATATCGTTCTTGTTACGCTGCTTAACAATGCGGAGTTTTACAAAAGGTTTAAGGACAGGCTTAATAACGATATCTTTATTACCCCTGTCAATAAGCGTATATTCAGCGTGCTTGCTGCACGCTTTGAGAGCAATGAGAGCACGGATATTTCTCATTTGTCACAGTCACTTACCTCCGAGGAAACGGGCGCTGTTGCAAGGCTACTTGCAAAGCATTCAATGGTTTCCAATACACCCAAGGAGTGTGAGGATTGCATCATTGTCCTTGAGGAGGAGAAGAAAAAGCGCGAAACACCGTCACCTTCGCAGATGAGCGATGACAGCTTTTTGGCTTTTTTCAGTTCTCTTAATAAAGAGGATAATTAAATCTGTTTTATAAAAATTTTATAAATGTGTGAAAAGAAAGGTGAGTTTAATGGAAGGTTGGGAAAAGAAACCGCAAATTAAGGCTCTTATTGATAAGGGTAAGGTTAGCGGCAAGCTTGCAACTCATGATATTGACAACGTTATCCTTGAAATTGAGGGCTTTGACGTTGACGATATCGAAAAACTCTATGAGCTTATTGAAACAAGCGGTATAGAGATTATTGACGAAATTGGCGATGAAATGCTTGATGCACTTTCATTTGATATTGAGTCAACAAAGGCAGACGACGATGAGTCTGTTACTGATGCTAAAAATATTGCAATTGATGACCCTGTTAAGGTTTATCTTAAGGAAATCGGTCGCGTTCCGCTTCTCACATCTGAGGAGGAAATTGAACTTGCTATCCGTATTTCTGCCGATGATCAGGAGGCAAAGCGTCGCCTTTCAGAGGCAAACCTTCGTCTTGTTGTTAGTATCGCAAAAAGATATGTTGGCAGAGGTATGCAGTTCCTTGACCTTATTCAGGAGGGTAACCTTGGTCTTATAAAGGCTGTTGATAAGTTTGACTACACAAAGGGCTTTAAGTTCTCTACTTATGCTACTTGGTGGATTCGTCAGGCTATCACTCGTGCTATTGCTGACCAGGCTCGTACAATCCGTATTCCTGTTCATATGGTTGAAACAATTAACAAGGTCAAGAAAACAAACAGTCAGCTTCTCCACGAAAACGGCAGAGATCCGACTGCTGAGGAAATTGCCGAAAGACTTGATATGCCTGTTGAGAAGGTTCGTGAGATTCTTCGTGTGGCACAGGAGCCCGTTTCACTTGAAACACCCATTGGTGAGGAGGAGGATAGCCACCTTGGTGACTTCATTCCCGATGATGAGGCACAGGCACCCGTTGATGCTGCATCAATGGCTCTTATGAGAGAGCAGCTTGCAGACGTTCTCAAAACACTTACTCCTCGTGAGGCTCGCGTTCTCAGCCTTCGTTACGGTCTTGAGGATGGCAACCCAAAAACTCTTGAAGAGGTTGGTAAGGAGTTTAACGTTACTCGTGAACGTATCCGTCAGATTGAAGCTAAAGCTCTCCGCAAGCTTCGTCACCCCTCACGCTCAAAGAAGCTTCGCGACTTCCTTGATTAATTAATAAAGTAAAAGCCGTTGGTATTTAACCAACGGCTTTCTTTTATACAAGATATTTATTTACAACAGGTATTTTGTTGAGTATGTGCGAAATGATCTCACAAATTATATAGGTTATAACAAGTAATAACGGTATTGCAATTATGGGTGATATGTCAATACCCATTATTCCTGTTGATGTGCAAGCGAAGAACTTTGTTAACAGCATAATGATGAGGGGATGCATCTGGTAAATACCAAAGGTATCCTTGGAAAGAATGCCGATTGATTTTTCGCTTTTTTTGTTGAATTTGATTACGCTGCAAATATCTTTGATAAGCACAAATATAAATACAGTCTGTACTAATACAGTAATTGAATTGTAGTTTGTGTACAGTCTGAAGAACGAGCCGTTTTCGGCAGATTTTGTAACAGTGCCAAATACTGTGAGTGCAAAAGCTGCTATTCCGCCACAGTACAACAGTATTTTTGTGAATTTCTTTAAATCGTATTTGTGGATATAGTAACCAATAAGGAAGAATGCAAGGTAACCGGGGAGCTCAATGAACATCTGGTTTGTAACCTTGGTTGTCCAATCAAGCTTTTTGTTCAGCTGGAAGAAGGGGATAATAAAATTGAATACAACGGCAACTGCTGTAAGGTATTTTGTCAAGCTCTTATCCGCCGTGATTTTTCTGATTACAGGCACAAGAATGTAAAAACCGATAATCATATATAAGTACCATTGGTGATAGTTACCGCCAACAATTTTTTTAATAAATGCAGCCTTTGTGAAGTCCATATTGTAAAGAACAACAAGGTTTACTGCATATACTGCCGACCAAAAAGCAAGACCTGTAATAATACGAGGAATATTTCGGGTGTACAGCTTTTTAATTGTAACGTTTCTATCAGGGTCAAGGAACAGGGCACCACTTATAAGGCAGAAAAGGGGAGCTGCCCATTTTGTCATTGATGCGTAACCGCAAAAAACAGCCCATTCAGAGGTGTCACAGGCGTACGTTGACCAGTTTGGTTCCATTGATGCTATGTGAACAAAAACAACAGCGATTGTTGCAATTATTCGCGCAACGTCAAGGTACATTATTTTTTGTTTACTCATTATATCAACTCCATTTCCGTAATTATAACAAACAGAAATGGATTTTGTCAATTATTTGGTTAACCTTGGTTCTGTTTCAAAAGAAATTGCCTACCACTATGGTCAATCTCATAATTATCCCAATAAATTAACTCACTGACGGTTCCGAATTCGTAGCAGTCGGCTTTTAATTTTGAAAGGATTTTATCAAGCGCCTCAGGCGTGTTTTCAACTCCGTTATGGAATAAAATAATTGAGCCGTTTTGCACCTTGTTAACCACACGATTATACATTTCGTCAACTGATAAAAGCTTCCAGTCTAAGCTGTCAACGTCCCATTGAATCATTTTCATGCCAAGGTCATCGCACACTTCAATGCTTTTGTTATCGTAGTCGCCTGAGGGTGCTCTGCAAAGCTTGGTTTTTGTTTTAGTTATTGCTTCAATTTTTTTGTTGCAGTTTTTTATATCTATTTTTATTTCATTCCTTGAGAGCTTGCTATATGCAGGGTGAGTATCAGAATGGTTACCGATTTCGTGACCATTTTCAAATAGCTTTTTTACTGCCTCTGGATTTTTGTTTACCCAATCACCAACAACAAAAAACGTAGCACTTGCACTGTGCTTTTTGAGTATATCTATTAAATCATCTGTATCCTCGGCAGACCAAGCTGCATCAAAGGTTATAGCAATTTTCTTTTCTTCTGTTTCAACAGAATAAATTGGTAACAGACGGTTCTGTGACGTTGTGCTGACAACCTCATAAACAACCGACAGGCTTATTGCAAAGCAAAGAGCAATGCAACACAGAAACGATAGCAGGCTTCTGTTAAGTATAACTTTTTTAAACATAAAATCACCCTGTGAAATTATATTCACAGAGTGATTTTTTAATACTTAATATTCGGCATTGAGAACTGCTTCGGCACACCTTATGCCGTCAACTGCCGCAGAAACAATTCCGCCGGCATAGCCTGCACCTTCACCTGAGGGGTAAAGACCGCGAAGCTTTGTCGCCTGATAAAATTCATCACGGCAAATTCTTATTGGTGATGAGCTTCGTGATTCGGGCGCTGTCAGAACAGCATCGTAAAGGTTAAAGCCATTCAGCTTACGATCAAAGTCATATATTGCACCTGCAATTGTTTCGGTAACCTTTTTTGGCAAAACCTGTCTTATGTCGGTCATCTGCACACCTGTGGGGCAGGAGGGGTTAACGGAGCCGATTTTTGTTGACGCAACACCCTTAAGAAAATCCCCGAGGAGCTGTGCAGGTGCGGTATAATCTCCTCCACCAAGCTTAAATGCCTTCTGTTCAATTTCTCTCTGAAGGTACATACCTGCAAGGGGGTGCGCATTATCAAATGGTGGCTCTATGCCAACAAGCAGGGCACAGTTTGCGTTTTCCTTATCACGGGCATATTCACTCATACCATTAACAACCATACCACCTTCTTCGGATGATGCGGCAACAACCGTACCACCGGGGCACATACAGAACGTGTACATTCCACGTCCGTGAGGTGGATGTGCGGACAGTTTGTAATCTGCCGCAGGTAATAAGGGGGAGTTCCATAACTCTCCGTATTGAGCCTTATTGATGTATTCCTGAGGGTGCTCAATACGTGTACCTACTGAAAATGGCTTTTGTGTTATCTCAAGCCCTTTGTTATAAACTAACTCAAAAGTATCTCTTGCAGAGTGTCCGATGGCGAGAATGAGTGCATCGGTTTCAATGTCTGTAATGCTTCCGTCAGGGTTCTCGTAGCTTATGCCCTGAACAAATCCGTTAGCGGTTATAATGTCAACGAGCTTGGTGTTGAATTTAACCTCACCGCCAAGTCGGATAACCTCGTTTCGGAGGTTCTTAACAACTGTTTTTAGTTTGTCAGTGCCAATGTGAGGCGTGGCAGAGTAAAGTATTTCAGCAGGAGCACCGAATTCAGCAAGTCTTAGGAAAACCTCCCTACAGCGGTGGTCCTTAATGCCTGTTGTCAATTTGCCGTCTGAAAAGGTGCCTGCGCCGCCTTCGCCGAACTGAACGTTTGATTTTGTGTTCAGCTTTCGTGTTGTCCAGAAGGTGTCAACATCCTTTGTTCTTTCGTCAACGTCGCTTCCGCGCTCAAGAACAATGGGGTTAAGACCCGCCTTAGCAAGAGTGAGCGCCGCAAACATACCTGCGGGTCCAAAGCCTGCAATTACGGGACGAAGCTTGAAGCTGCGCTTTGCCTCAGGTACTGTGTAATCATATTTCTCTGTAATGCACGCCTTGTTGGTGGGGAAGCTTGCGATAATGCTTTCCTCGTTAAGCTCTGTTTCAATTTCAACCGAATAAATCAGCTTTATATCGCTTTTCTTTCGTGAGTCAATAGAGCGTCGTGCAAGTGAAAATGCTTTAATATCATTTTCTTTGATCTTCAGCACCTTTGCAGCTGCTTTTTTTACCTCTTCCTCGGTTGCACCGAGTGGCATTTTTATTTCATTTAATCGTATCATACCGTGTTATTATCTTTCTAAGAATTTCATTGCTGAATAACCTGCAATTCTGCCTGTTGTCCACGCAAGGTGAAGGTTATAGCCACCGCAATCGCCGTGAATGTCAAGTATTTCACCGCAAATAAACAGGCCGTTATTGATTTCTGACATCATTGTGTGCGGATTGACGTCATCGGTATTGATTCCGCCACAGGTAACCTGTGCGTTTTCAAAGCCTCTTGTGCCGTTGCAGCTAACCCCAAAGGCTTTGATTTCATCAACAATAGCATTTATTTTGTTTGTTGGAATATCCTTCAAGATGGTGTGAGGCTTGATATTCAGTCTACTCATAATTACGTATCCGATTTTATTGTTTACAATTCCGTTAAGAGCAGTCTCAAGCTCCTTGGAGGGGTAATTCTGCTTTATGCCTGAAAGGTGGATTGTTAGCTCTTCGCTTGAAATATCGTTACATAAATCAATCACAAGTCTTGAGTTGTTATAATTGCTATAATTGTGTGAAAGGTTCATTACAGGGATACCTGAAACTGCCTTGTCAGTGAATTGTATCTCACCGTATTCGCTATCTACAAGACTGTTGTTGCTATAAAATTCAACTAAACCCTTACAACGAACTCCCTTGAGAGTGTTAAGGCTTTTGTCATTGGTTGTTAATCCGCAAAGGGCAGGGTGAAGTGGTGTAGTTTTGTGTCCCAAGGCTTCGGCTATTTTGTAGCACGAGCCGTCTGAGCCTTGTGAAGGAGATGCCTTTCCACCACCGCAAAGGATAACTGCATCAAAAAACTCATTATTCACAAGGTAGCCTGATTTTTCCTTGCTCACATATTCAATTGCTGTGTTAGTTATAATTTTTACTCCCTTTGACGTTGCTGTATCAACAAGAGCGTCGCGTATTGTTGATGCTTGCTGTGATTTTGGATATAGTCTGCCGTCCTCGCAATATGTGAGAATGCCCATTTCGCGGAAGAACGATTCATCATCTGCGAATGAGGATATAAGTACGTTCTTTAAAAAATCTCTGCTTCCGTGAAAATGAGATGGTGATAAATCTGTATTGGAAAAATTACACCTGCCATTGCCTGTTGCAAGAATTTTCTTGCAAGCCTTTGGCATTTTGTCAAAAACGGTTATATCCGAATCGGGATTTGTGTAAGCTGCTTCAAGTGC
>JAGBTL010000031.1 GCA_017631355.1 Clostridia bacterium | reverse complement strand
ATTACCGGTGTTGCAATGTGTCTGATTAACCATGCATCAGCATTATAGCTTGAAAGGATTTTGCCTGTATATGCCTTTGCTGTGTATGCATAATACGTTCCTCCGGCAACCTTGGTATCTGTATAGTACGTGGTTGTTACACAAGCGATACGTGTCCACGTTCTTTCGCCTGCAGCTCTGCGGTAAATCCAATAGCCTACAGCCGCATCGTTCTTATCCCACTTAAGGTAAACACCGCTTGGTGAGTTTGAAATGCTAAGCACAGGTGCATCAACTGCAGTCATACACTTTGCAAGGTAAGCACTTGCGCTTTCGCCATTCATTGCCTTTACGGTATAGCACATAATGTTACCAGTAACTGTTTCGGTATCGTTATATGAAAGTGTATCGGCATTTACTGTTGTAATATACGTCCAATACTTCGCACCGTAAATCTTGCGGTAAACTCTGTAGGAGTCGGCACCCTCAACAGGCTTCCAGCTAAAGGTGATGCCTGTATATGAGTTAGCAATGCTTGAAATCTGAGGGGTTGACAGGAACACGTTTGTTGCACCGGCAGACAATACGCTGTAGCCCTCTGTTGTTTTACATCGGATTTTATAAACATAGGTCTTGCCTGAAGCAACGTTTGAATCCACAACGCTGAGTGTTGCTTCATCAACCTCTGCAATAAGCTGAAGCTCGTTTTCTGCGCTATCCTCAGCTCGGTAAACCTCGTAGCCGATTGCACCCGCAACCTGTCCCCACTTTATTGTGGAGCTTGCGGTGTTATTTGTGATTGTGATGTCTGCAGGAGCAGCAACGTAGAGAAGCTGAATGGGGTCCTCTGTGTCGGGAACACCACGGCTGCCCTCAAGAATTGCTGCAACAGCATAGGAATAAACTGTGTTGCTGATTACACGTGTATCAAGGTAGTAGGGCTCGTCAACAGTTGCAACCTGTGTCCAACCGTCACCGCTTGTTCTGAAAACAGCATAGTGCTTCACAACCATATTGTCGTCCCACTTAACAAGGATACCACCCTCTGCAAGCTCGGGAGTAGTTTTACCAATTGTGCCGATTCTGATAAGAGTGTTGCTTGAATCGCTATTAAGACTGTTTGTTGTATCGCTGATAGCCTTGATTGTATATACGTGCACGTCGCCGAACTGAACAGAGGTATCAAGGTAGCTTGTACCGTCAACAGCGTTTACTGTTGCAAGCTCCTGTGCCTCACCATCATTTACGGAACGATAAATTTTATATTCAACGGCACCAAGTGACCTTTCCCAGGTTACCTGAATACCTGCATCAACGTTCTCTGCAACAACGTTGCCGGGAGCCTTGATAAAATAAATTGCCTCTGACTCTGTTTTAGCACTTTCGGAGTTACTGATAATGGGGCAAACTGAATAAACGTAATATGCACCACTTACAACAGAGGTATCTGAAAATGCAGTTGAGCTTGTTGTGCCAACCCTTGTCCACTGACCACCGTCAGCAGGCTTGCGGTAAATTGCATAGGCATTTGCATTTTGAACAGCATCCCAAGCTACTCGGACACCATATTTTTCAAGCTGAAGCGACTTAACTGCTACGGGAAGAACACAAGTAATTGTGTAGCCTGTTGTGTTAAGGAAGCTTTCGCCCTCGTTGCTGCAGGTTTTTACAGTATAAGTATAGCCCTTACCTGCCTCAACGTTTGCATCAACATAGTAATTGTTTACTGTTTCATCATAAATGTTAAGCGCACTCTGAAGACCAACGTCCTTACGGTAAATTACGTACCTTGTTGCATAAGGGTTATTGGGCCAATCAATTCTGATGCCACCAATAGTATTTGAAAGACTTATTACAGGAGCAGAAACGTAATAAATAGCTGCACCAACCTCGGCAGAAACGCTTTCAAAGGTATCTGTTGCTGAAACTATATCATATTCATACCATTTGCCGTTTTCAACTGTTTTATCAGTATAGACAGGGGTAACTGTTGCGCTACGTGAGGTGATTTTTTCCCACTCGGTTTCTCCTACCTCGCGTCGCATTACGTTGTAGTAGCTTGCGCCAAGAGTACCCTCCCAGCCAATCTGAACGCCATCCTTAACGTTTTCAAGCTGTGTAATAACAGGCTTTGCAACGTATTTGCAGGAAACACCGATGGTGTCGCGAAGGCTTTCACCGTAATCATTAGCCGCAGAAACAGAATATATATATGTGCTTCCGCTTACAAGGCCTGTATCAATATATTCTGTTGTGCCCTCACCTGCAGCAGTACCAACCATCAACCAATCTGTTCCTGATGTTTTGCGGTAAATAACGTATCCGCTGGCACCAATTACAGGCTCCCAAGTAACCATAAGACCATCCGCTGCAGGAACAGCGCTCTTGGTAACAGGTGCCTCAAGTGTTGAAACGTCCTCAAAGAATCTGATTTCCTGAAGTCCGTCCTCAACGGAGATGGTTTTGTCTGCCTCGCTTGTAGAATAATATTCCTTGCAATAGAACTTAACGTCTGTTGAAGGATGAGCAGAATCTATAATTTCAAACTGCATATTGAAAAATTCCATTGCAGTTGTTGAGGTTGAAACTGCCTGTGAGTTCATATATGCAATTGAATAGATATTCTTATCCGCCTCGGTAACTCCGTAAACAAAGTTACCGCTGAAATTCTGTACAGTACCCTCTGAGGAATTTGTGCGCCTTGCAGGAGCACAATTCACAGGCTTGAGGACCGTACTATCAAATTCAACAACAAGTATTACACCTGCAATATTGGTCTGATTTGCAGTAACACTTATTTTATAAGTAAGCTTGTTGTCATCCACAGGAGCTGTACTGACTGTAAACAAGCTTTTTGCACTTACAACTGCTGCCGCTGCAGATACAGTTGCCGCGCTGAAGCATGACAAGCAAATTGCAAGGCAGAGTACAAGTGATAAAACCTTTTTAATCATAAGTCCTCCTTAACGTTATGGAAATGTCCTCTTTATGAAGACTATCCCCCGCTCTCGCGAGCGAGGGGTATATTTTAATAAGCGTCTTTACAGGTAAGGCCCTTTGCATTGTATGAGCTACGGGTATTGCCGTAGTAGGCTCTTACTGTATAGGTATAGGTTACACCCTTCTTAGCAGATGCATCCACATACTGTGTGGTTGTGCCACTCTTAACCGTGGAAACAAGAGCCCATGTTGAAGTGCCTGTTTTACGATAAACCTGATAGCCCTGAGCGCCTGCAACCTTAGCCCACTTAACAGTGATACCTGCAGTTGAGCTTCTTGCGCTGATAAGCACAGGGTCAGAAATTCTCATAAGGTAAAGACCTGTTGTATCAAAGCCACTATAATAGCCGCTTACAGCTCTTACTGTGTATCTGTAATACTTAC
This sequence comes from Clostridia bacterium, assembly GCA_017631355.1. Lineage (GTDB taxonomy): Bacteria > Bacillota > Clostridia > Oscillospirales > Acutalibacteraceae > DTU089. The sequence goes on along the minus strand of JAGBTL010000031.1, from coordinate 7,811 downwards.
CGCTTGCGCTTGAAATACCTGTATCGGTAAATACTGTGCCCTTAACCTCTCCAAGGTAGTACCAATATGTTGCGCCTGCACCACGACGATAAATTCTGTAGCTTGTTGCGCCTGCAACTGCATTCCACTTAACGGAAACGCCTGTTGAAACGTTTGTTACGCTTACAAGCTTGGGAGTTGCAACACACTTGAGGTAAAGACCTGTGGGGTCAAAGCCGCTGTAGATTGTTACGTTGTAGCCACCGGGATATCTATGGCTTGCAGGACGAGTTTCGTTAGAAGCTCTTACTGTGTATCTGTAATACTCGCCATTCTTCATGCCGATGTTTTTGCCGTTAACGTCCTTACCATAGTCAATGTAAGAGGTGTTCTTTGCATCAACTGTGCCAAGGTAGTGCCAGTAGTTAACACCTGCACCACGACGATAAATTCTGTAGCAGGTAGCGCCCTCAATTGCAGACCACTTAATCTGAACGCCGTTAACAACGTTTTCACGGCTGAGAAGTGTGGGGCTTGCAAGGAAAAGTCTTGTGATGCTGTTTTCGGTGTAAGCACCGCAGCCTGTATCGTTTGCAGCAGAAACTGTGTATGTGTAAACAACGTTGCTCTGTGCAGTTGTATCTGTATAGCTTGTGCCTGTTGCAGTACCGATAATAGTGTATGCATCGCCGTCAATTTCTTTTCTGTAAACGTTGTACTTTGTAGCACCTGCAACGGGTGTCCAAGTAACTGTCATACCGGGAACGTCAACGCTGATTGATACCATCTTTTCAGGTGTGGCAAGTCTTGTAATTGCATTGCATGTTGCCTTAACACTATTGATGTCTGCGCTGAGTGCCTGAATTCTATAAGTATAAGTGCCGTTTACAACAATAGCCTTATCAACGTAAACACCAGCCTCTGCATCTACGCGAGCAAGCTCTGCAAATACGCCGTTGCCAACAGCCTTTTCAATAACGTAGGTTGTTGCGCCGTTTACAGCACCATAATAAAGCTCAATACCATTTTCTGTATTTGCTACTGCAAATGAGGGAGCTGAAAGGAACTTTACTGTGGGAATAGCAGCACTTGTGCCTGCACGGTAAACGCCCTTGATAGCCTCAACCTTGTAGTTGTACTCAATGAAGCTTTCAATTGCTTCATCAGTATATGTTGTGTTGGTTGTTGTTGCAACCTTTACCCAAGCGCTGTCAGATTCTGTTGCGCGCTTTCTGTAAACCTCGTAGCTTTCAGCGTACTGAAGAGCACCCCATGTAACTGTTGCGCCGTAGGGAGCAGCAACCGCCTTAAGAGTTGTTATTGTGCCGAAGTTAAGACCTGCAACGCCTGTCTTGTTATATGCAGTTTCGTTGTTGAGAGCGTTAACTGCTGATACTGAATAGAAGTACTCTGTACCCTCAACGATTGTTGTATCTTCATAGCTTGTGCCTGTTACGCCTAAAGCAATCTTTGTCCAAGCTGCACCTGCAGTTTTGCGGTAAACGTTGTATTTTTCACCATTCTGAACTGCATCCCACTCTGCAACGAGTGCGCCTGCTGTTGAGTAAACCTTTTTAACAGCGGGAGCTGCGGTTTTAAGGAACTTAACTGTGGGAATAACGTCAGCATTTGTACCTGCACGGTATGAGCCTCTGATAGCCTCAACCTTGTAGTTGTAAAGAACACCGCTGATAATAGCTGTATCCATATAGCTTGTAGCTGAACTGAGTACAGAGGTTACCTTAACCCAAGCATTGTCGGGCTCTGTTGCTTCTTTTCTGTAAACCTCGTAATACTCTGCCTTCTGGAGAGCACCCCAATTGAGTGTGATACCATCAACTGAGGGTGTAGCAGTAAGTGCTTCAATTGAACCGAAGTTGAAGCCCACAACACCTGTTGTTTTGTATGCTGTTTCACCGTTCTCGTTACCTGCTGAAACTGTGTATTCATACTCTGTACCAACAACAGCAGTTGTATCAAGGTAGCTTGTTCCTTCTACATTTTCAGCAATTTTATTCCATACAGATGCGCCTGCATCCTTACGGTAAACGTTATAGAACTCTGCACCGGGAACTGCATTCCACTCAACAGTAAGGAACTTTTCGGTTGAATAAACCTTTGATACAGCAGGTGTATCAAGTGTAAGGAAGCTGTCTGAATAGAAGCTTACGCCATTGTCAGTTCTCTTAACGTCGTTGTCATTGTTGCCGTCGTTTGTTACGTGCTCAAGGCAACGGAAGTCAACGTCTGCCATTGAACCGTCCTCTGCAACAACCTTGAAGGTAATTGTGAAGAAAGCCTTTTCTGAAGAAATGGTTACGCCGTTTGAGCTCATATATGCAAGAGCATATTTACCGGTCTCGCCATAAACCTCGCCTGTCTCATACATACCAGAAACAACGGGGCTTTCGCCGCCTGCTGCGCCTGCAGAAACAATCTGAAGGTCGTTGCTGTCAAACCACACCTGAACAATTGAGCCGATAAGCTTGTTCTGTGTGGGGAGAAGGCTTACTGTGTATGTGATAACACCATCTGACATACCCTCGGTCGAAACCTTGAGGTAGTCACCTGCATTTGCTGCTGATACTGTGAATGCTGTTGAGAAAACAGACATCATCATTACACAGCAAAGCAGTACAGAAATAAATCTTTTCAATTTAATTCCTCCTAAAAGTTGAATATCCGTAATTATGAACGCTTGGTCACAAGACCGTTAGTGTCAAAGCCGCTGTACACATTACCATAAGCAGCTCTCACTGTGTATCTGTAATACTGACCCTTTGTAACGTTCTTATCTGTAAATGAGTTGCCTGTTACTGTACCGAGGTAGAGCCATGAATTTGAGCCTGCGCCACGGCGGTAAACTCTGTAGCCGTTTGCACCGCTTACAGTATTCCACTTAACTGTGATGCCCGCAGAGGTGTTGCCGATTGATGTGAGCTTGGGTGTTGCCACACATCTGAGAAGCAAGCCGTCCTCAAAGTTACTGAACATGCTGTAGAAAACTGTTCTTACTGTGTATTTATAATAAACACCGCTCTTAACGTTTTTGTCTGTGTAAGCTGTTGCGCTTGCAGCTGTTGTTGCAAGATATGTCCATGAGCTTTCGCCTGAAGCACGTCTGTAAATTCTGTAGCCTGTTGCATTCTGAACGGCACTCCACTTGATTGTGATGCCGTTTGTTGCATTTGCAATGCTTTCAAGGTGAGGAACGCCAACGTAGGAAATACGCTTTGAAGTAAATGAGCTGTTGCCGTTAGCACCGATAGCCTTTACTGTGTAGTCAACGTTTCTGCCTGAAATAACAGCCTTATCAAGGTAAGACGTGCCTGTAACTGTTGCAAGGAAGGTCCATGATGATGCACCGTTATATTTGCGGTAAACGTTGTACTTTGTAGCACCTGCAATAGCAGTCCACTTAACGTTGGCACCGCCTGTTACTGCAGTAACTGTAAATACAGGAGCCTTGTAGTACCACATTGCGGGAGCAACCTGTGTAGCACTTGATGCGCTGTTCACAAAGGTCTTAACACCATATTCAAGCTTCTGTCCGCTAGGAGCCTGTGTGTCAATATATGTTGTAGCACTCTTGCTTGCGGTTGTAACAAGTGTCCATGATGAGGTACCTGCTACACGTCTGTATATTTTATAGGAAGTTGCACCTGACACTGAATACCAGCCAACCTTAACGCCTGTGGGCTGGATTGATGTTGCTACCTTTGAAGGAGCAGCAATAAATGAGCCTGAAATGCTTCCGGGGAAGCCTGAGTCAACAACACCATTCTTATCAACCGCTCTTACTGAGTAGGTTGCAGTTTCGTTTGCCTTGACTGTGGTATCAAGGTATGATGTCTTATCGCCGGATACTGTAGCAATAAGCGCATATGAACCATTCACAAGCTTGAACACTCTGTAGTTTGCAGCGCCTGTCTGCTTTGTCCAGCTAACGCGAAGACCTGTAGCCTCAGCTGTAACACTGCCAAGCTTCATTTTGCTGAGTGTTGAGTTTGTATATGTGTACATACCCGCAGGGAGAGTATCACTCTTGGGGATGTTAAGGCTTGCGTCTGTGCTGTTGAACTCCATGCAGTAGAACTTAACGTCTGTCCGAGGTCTGTCAGGGTGGATAGCCTTGAACTTAATCTGCATAAAGCCCTTTTCGCTTGAACCTGTTGAATAAGGGTTCATTGAAACAAAGCCGATTGTGTACATATTTGAACCGTCAACAGAAGTGCCTGCAGTATAGATGCCGGGAACGTTCTGTGCAGGGTCACCGTAGGAATCAGTCTTCATAAATGCGCCGTCGTTTGTGCAAACGGGCTGAAGAACTGCGGGATCATAAACAATTCTCATAATCGCACCGTTAACGGTAACGTTCTTTTTGAGATAGATTGTGAAGGTCACGTAATCATTCTCAAATAAGGTTGATGCAATTCTCATTGAATCGTTAGGAGATGCAGCACTTGCTGTAACACTCATAGCCGAAAAAACTGAGATGAGCATAACCACACACATAAGGAGTGATAAACTTTTTTTCATCGGGGAATCTTCCTTTCAAAACCAAATAGACTCCATAGGGTCTGCAAAAAGCACAGTCCACCCTATGATAATAATTGTACACAATAAATATAACAAAAAAACCGTCTCGTGTCAACGAAAACGGTTTAAAAGAAAATGTAAAATTGACCAAAAAAACAGTGCGTTTTTTATACAGTAGAAATAAAATACTAATAAACTAAAAATTAACTGTGAACTATCCGTGAATTATACAGCCATTCTGTGGCGGACGCTGAAGAGAACGTCCTCCTCCTCACGCTTAAGCTCCCTTATGGAAATGCTGATAATGTTTCTGACTGTGCCGCCTGAAAGCGACACTCTGTTGCGGATCATATCCTTTGCCTTCTTAACGTTTCTGCCGTCACCGAAAACGATGCAGTCAATGGTTTTGTAGCGAAGGTCGTTTTTTGTGATGAAGGCACAAACCTCGGGAGGAATTTCACCCATATACTCATCGCAGGCGAAAATGATTTTGTCAAAGTCGTCAACGTCCACACCGTAGCTACCCACAGAGGAAAAGCGACGAACACGATGAATGCCGAAGTAGCGGCTGAAGGCTGATTTGTGTGTGTCGTGTGTGAGCTCAAGCGCCTTTGTGTCGCGCTTGCGGAGGACGCTTTCGCTGCAAAGGGAATTAACTGTATCATCGCCTGAACAATAGACAAACAACGTCTTCAACTCAACACCTCCTACAGCACCAAAAAGCACAATTTCTTGTTAAAATCAGGTCCCAAAACCTCTATATGTAGTATAACACAAACGCAAGCAAAAGTAACGCTTTTTATGTAAAAAAATGGCGAAAAACAAAGAATCTACCTATTGCACAAAACAGACCACTATAATTTGTATGTATTCCCGAAAATGCACAAAACACGGCACAATATATGCCAAAATCCACCTCTTTTTCTATTGAAAAACAACGTATTTCGTGGTATAGTGTAAACGAGAAAAATTCACCCTAAAAAGAAGGTATTTTTATGAAGCCAATCCGCACCCGAATACACCAGAAAGGCATTCGTTTTGTGCTCAAGGCAGAGGCGCCCTTGTACAAAGCCACAAAAGGCAAGCTCTGCAAAAATCTGTTTCTTTCATCATTACGAATCCCCTACGTTGGTTCAAACGTGAAGGTTATAAAGGAGAACGAAACCTCAAGCTTTATAGGCAAATTTAACCCCGACGGCTCCTACGACAGTTCGCCCTTTAAGATTCTCACCTTTACCGATATGCACACAGGCGAGGACTACGACCTGAACGACAAGGTTATGCAGCTTATGATTGATAACATTGAGGAGATCAAGCCTGACCTTGTTATTTTCACAGGTGACTGCATTCAGGCAAAGTTCCAGCAGATTGATGCCGTTCAGTTTGGTCAGCTTTTTGAAAAAATGGGCGTTTACTGGGCATACACCTTTGGCAACCACGAGGCACGCGAGGAAAAGGAATATTACAAATACCTCCTTTTCAAGAGCATTACCGACTGCCCCTACTGCCTGTCAAAATTCGGCGACCCTGCCCTTTTCGGCTACGGCAACTACGTAATAAACGTAATGAACTCCGAAAACGAAATAAGACAGAGCCTTGTTATGTTTGACTCCGGCAGGGATATCTGCGAGCCCCACAGAACAAACGACAAGGTGCCATTTGAAAACGGCTACGACTACATAAAGCCTACACAGATTGAATGGTACAAAAAGGAAATCACCGCACTCAAGGAGAAATACGGAGAGGTTAAATCCTGCCTTTATATGCACATACCGATTCCTGAATATGCTGAGGTTTTCGGCGCGGAAAAGGGTCCCGATGAAAAATATGCTCCCACAGGCAAGGCTGAGCTTGTTTACGGAGTTCAATATGAATTACCCGGCTGCTCACCTTACAATAGCGGACTTTTCACCGCAATGAAGGAAATGGGCGCACAGGCTGTTTTCTCCGGCCACGACCACGTTAACGACTGGGCGGCTATCTATGAGGGCATATACCTTGTTTACTCACAGAGCAGCGACTATAACCTTTATGGTCTTGGCGCCTACAACAATACAGTATTTTTACCCGAAAGCGAATGGCTGCAGGGCTGCACACTAACAACCATCAACAATGATTCTACAATAAAAATTGAACAGAAGAAAAACTCAAGATTTTTAAAATAAACACCATTATTCTAAATTCACAAAATGTTCATTGTTTATTTCAAATTGTTCACAAGTTTTTAATACCCAATTTAATTTTATGATGTATAGTGTAATCAACGGAACAGGGAACGCCAATTCCCTACCGTTGATTACATTGTTTTCATTCCTATCTCCTTATTTCCATATTTACCCCTAAGAAAAACGCATCCGTCAAAAACGGACGCGTTTTTCGTCTTTTGTGGGGAATTATAAATAGCCTCTGATATCTGTTGTAAGTTTTTCTTCAAGGTTTATAAGCTTTTTGCAGATATCCTTGCTTTTTTCATTTGCCGCCTTGTATTCATTAAGGTACTGGTTAAGTGATTTCACACCCATATTGCAGCCATCCGTCATAAGGTCGGCAATCGTTTCATCGCTGTTTTCCACAGCAAGCTTCACGTTTGTTTTAACCCACGACATACCCTTTGCGATCGGGTTGGGGTCCTTGCCGTCATCCTGATAATTTTCAAGCAGAACCTCAATTTCCTCCTGCAAGCGAACGTGCTCGTTGCGACAATCCACAAGATATTGCTCAAGACTGTCAGACTTCACCTTGGGCAACACGTCATCAATTGAAGAAATACCCATTTTGACACCTGCATCGCACTCGCGCAGAAGTCTTATTGTATCCTGTTCAACCATAAAAACACCTCTTATTTCTTTTAAAAAGATGTTGCCCTGATTTTCCCACATTATCCGCATTTAAATAAAACTTGCTGAAAATAAATTGTTATGATATTGAGAAAATAACAGACAGCTTTTTATTTTCAATACCATTTAACACGCGAAACAGACCAAACACCTGAAATCGCTTGAAAATATGGGAAATTCGACATAAAATAAAATCACAAGAAATGCACAGGAAGGTTTGGTGGTAAAAACGAAAATCCGAATAATTATAGATAAAGAAAAGGACGAGGAAATCCTTGTTTATGCTCACGAAAAAAATGAGCTTGTTACAGAAATTGAAAGACTCGTTTCAGAAAGCAACTGTGAACTCATAGGTTACAAGGATGATGAAGCAGTAAAGCTCAACTCATTTAACATAAACTGTTTTATCTGCGAAAACGACAAAACCTTCGCACTTACCGAGGAGAAATACAGGGT
>JAGBTL010000030.1 GCA_017631355.1 Clostridia bacterium | reverse complement strand
TTTGACCTGAAAGATAAAGATTTTTATTGGATTTTTGGTGTTGAGGGCGAAGATAGGCTGGCGCCTTTCAAGACCGAAACGCCGAAAAGCCTTGAAAAGATTAGCTTTCAGGCAGGTTCGGATAACTCATTTCACCCTAAGCAAAACAAAAATCCGATTAAGATGAAAATCTTAATCGGATTTATTTTTTTATTCTGTTTTACCCCATCGGTCAACGTTTGCACGCTGCATTGCACCGACAATCCTTTCGGGCACGTCGCCGTATTGCTCCGAGAGCGCCTTTATAAGCTGTTTTACATCCTCACGCTTAGTGTTTTCATTAGCAGGGCATTTACTCGCTACAACAGGCAAGGAGAGCCTTTCTGCGGCACTTTCCGCTTCACGCTCACGAATGTAAATGAGCGGCCTTATCATTGTTATATCCCTGCGGGAAAGGTAAGTAACGGGAGCAAAGCACCCTACCCTGCTTTCTATAAGCAGATTCATAAGGAAGGTTTCAGCCGCATCGTCAAGGTGGTGACCAAGTGCAATTTTGTTACACCCGAGCTCCTTGGCAGTATCGTGAAGAATACCGCGACGCATACGAGCACACAGGCTGCAGGGATTAGGCTCCTTGCGCACCTCAAAAATAATCTCGTAAAGGTCGGTAGGCTTGACCACGTACTCCACGCCATAGCTGTCGCACATTTCCTTTATCGCGGAAAAATCTCCATCCTCACAGCCAAAGCGCATATCAAGGGTAATTGCAACAATAGTGAAATCGGCAGGATAAAACCTTTTCAATTCACAAAGCGCCTTCAACAGGAGCAAGGAATCCTTGCCGCCTGACACACCGACGGCAATTTTGTCACCGTCGGCAATCATTTTATAATCATCCACAGCCGCCCTTGTGCGGCTTATTATACGCCTCATATATCAGTATCCTTTTCTTCCGAAGTCAACTGATTAGCTTCAGCATCAGAATCTGTCAAGCTTTTTGAGGCATCAACAGCTTCCTCCTCGTCAAGAGGTGGTACGCGCTTGAGTGAAACAATAAATATTACTACTGCAACAACAAGCAGAATGATGAGGACAACAATATATATCATTTTACGGCTATCCTTTGCTTCCTCCTCTTCATCCTCTACGTCAAGGAAGGTTTTGTGATAGTCGTCCATTTCAGAAATATCCGTATAACGCCTTTCAACGTCAATTTCAAGCTCAAAATCCGCATTACCGTTAGTTTCAGCTGCTGCACAAGCAGGCAGACAAAAGCTACCGAGAGCAACGAAGCAAAGTAACAAAGCAACTATTTTTTTCATAAAGCACCAACCTTATAATTTATTACAAGCAGCCTTCAGCCTTAAAAGTGCTGCCTCAAGCACGGAACGGGGACACGCCACGTTAAGGCGTGTATAGCCCTTGCCACCCTCACCGAACCAAAAGCCGGGGTCCTGTATAATTCCGCATTCATTTTGCAGAAATTTATCAAGAGCATCGTCATCCAGACCAAGACCCTTCATATCAAGCCAGATAAGGTATGTTCCCTGACAATCAAGCATCTCCACCTGGGGAATCTGTGCAATAATACTACGGGCAAGGTCAATATTCGCATCCACATAGGCATTCATTTCATCAAGCCAATAATCGCAGCTTGTGTATGCCGTAATTGTCGCAGGCCTTGAAACTGAATTTATACAGCTATAGCCATCTGTGCTCAGCTGTCTTCTGAAACGCTCACGCAGAGATTTCGAGGCAATAATAATATTTGAGGTGCCGAGCCCTGCAAGGTTAAAGCTCTTACTGACCGCTGTACATATAACGGTATTATCAGCAAAGGCGCAATCAACGTTATTTATTACGGTGTGGCTCTGCCCCTGTCGGAGAATGTCAAAGTGAATTTCATCCGAAAGGAGAATCACATTATTTTTAAGGCAGATGCTGCCCACTCTTTCAAGCTCAGCTTTTGTCCACACTCTGCCCACAGGGTTGTGAGGACTGCACAAAAGCATCAGCTTAACGTCCTCCCTTGCGGCAAGCTCCTCAAGCTGCGAAAAATTCATTTCATAGGATGCGCCAACTCTGACAAGAGGATTATCAACCACGACTCTGCCGTTATTTTCAATAGAATTTCTAAAGGGATAATAAACAGGTGACTGTATAATTACTCCGTCACCAACCTCTGTAAACGCCCTTATTGCCGTATTTATGGCAAACACAACGCCACCCACACAGGTTATCCACTCATTTTCAATAGAAAAATCGTGACGTCTGAGCATAAACTCACGAACTGCATCGCGATATTCCTTATCACTATCCGTATAGCAGAAAAACCCCTTTTGTGCAAAGGCTGAAACAGCCTCGCGGATTTCAGGCGCCGTCCTGAACTCCATATCTGCCACAGAAAGAGGATAAGCGCCCCTTTCAATCAAGCCATCGGGCACGGTGGTATCCCACTTATATGAGCCTGTGCCCTTTCTGTTAAAAATGCTGTCAAACATAACTTAACCCTTTATAAATAAAATTGATGATGCAAGCAGCACCTGTGCCGCAAAGTAAGTAACTATATTAAATATCTTTATGGGATAGTTCTTTTTGAAGCCTCCAAACATAATAAAGCCGAGAACAACGTCAGACAAAAGGAAGCACAATGAGCCAAGAACAAGCACCACCAAAGC
>JAGBTL010000003.1 GCA_017631355.1 Clostridia bacterium | reverse complement strand
CAAGAAGGTACTCAAAGAGTTCAGACTCGATAATACTTCTTCACTCAACGTTGGTGACATCCTTAAGGCAGACATTTTTGCTGCTGGCGAGTATGTTGACGTTGTTGGCAAGAGCAAAGGTAAAGGTACCGCTGGCGTAATCAAGCGCTGGAACTTTGGCAGACTCAGAGAGTCTCACGGTACAGGTCCTGTTGCAAGACACGCAGGTTCATTGGGTGTTATTGACCCCGCTCGTGTTTTCAAGGGCAAGAAGATGGCAGGTCACCTCGGTACAGAGCGTGTAACTGTTCAGAATCTCAGCGTAGTTAAGGTTGACAGTGAAAACAACCTCATCGCTATCAAGGGTTCAATTCCTGGACCTAAGGGCGGCATTGTTGTTATCGCTGACAGCGTAAAGAAAGCTTAAGGAAGGAGTGTTTTAGATGAGTAAATTATCAGTACTTGATATGGCAGGCAAGAAGGTTTCTGACATCGAGCTTAACGATTCTATTTTCAGCATCGAGCCCAATATGTCAGCTATGCACCTTGTTGTAGTTGGCTATTTAGCAAATCAGCGTCAGGGCACTCAGTCCACAAAGACTCGTTCCGAGGTTAGCGGCGGCGGCAGAAAGCCGTGGCGTCAGAAGGGCACAGGTCGTGCAAGACAGGGTTCAACTCGTTCACCTCAGTGGTATCACGGTGGTGTTGCACTTGGTCCGAAGCCCCGCACATACGGCATCTCAATCAACAAGAAGGTTAGAAGACTTGCTATGAAGTCAGCTCTCTCTTCAAAGGTTGCTGCTAATGAGATGATCGTTCTTGATTCTATCAAGCTTGATGAAATCAAAACACAGGCAATGGCTAAGATGTTCGCAGCTATTGAAACAGGCAAGAAGGTTCTCGTAGTTCTTCCCGAAAATAACGAAGTTATCTACAAGAGCATTCGTAACATTGAGGGCGCTAAGGTTGCTACTGTAAATACTCTCAATGTATATGACATTCTTAATTGCAACTCAATCGTTGTTCTTAAGGACGCAGTTACAAAGATCGAGGAGGTATATGCATAATGAAACTCGCACAGGACATTATCATTAAGCCCGTTATCACAGAGCAGTCTATGATGGGTGTAGCCTTCAAGAAATATACTTTTAAGGTTGCTTCAGACGCAAATAAGGTTGAAATTGCTAAGGCAGTTGAAGAGCTTTTTGACGTTAAGGTAGCTAAGGTAAACACAATCAACGTTACAGGTAAGATGAGAAGATACGGCAGATTCGAAGGCTACAAGGCTTCTTGGAAGAAGGCTGTTGTAACTCTTACTGAAGATTCAAAGACAATCGCGTTCTTTGATGGCATGATGTAATCTAAAACTTTTTTAAATTATACCCCACTTGGTATAGTATGGAGTTGACATTCTCCGCAAAACCATAATAGGAGTGTGAATAAAATGTCTATTAAAGTTTTTAAGCCGACTACAAACGCTAGACGTAATATGTCGGTTACAGATTACTCAGAACTTTCAAAGGTTGCTCCTGAAAAGAGTCTTTTAAAGCCTCTTGCTAAGAATTCAGGTCGTAACAGCTACGGTAGAATCACTGTTCGTCATCGCGGCGGCGGAAACCGTAGAAAGTACAGAGTAATTGATTTCAAGAGAACTAAGTTCAATGTTGAAGCTGTAGTTAAAACTCTTGAATACGATCCCAACCGTTCAGCACACATCGCTCTCATTGAGTATGCAGATGGTGTTAAGTCATACATCCTTGCACCTGTTGGTCTCAAGGTTGGTGACAAGGTAGTTGCAGGTCCCGAAGCTGATATCAAGCCCGGTAACGCACTTCCTCTTGTGAACATCCCCGTTGGTACATTTATCCACAACGTAGAGCTTTATCCCGGTAAGGGTGGTCAGCTTGCAAGAGCAGCAGGTAATGCAGCTCAGCTTATGGCTAAGGAAGGCGTTTACGCTCTTCTCAGACTTCCTTCAGGTGAGCTTCGTAACGTTCCCGTAAATTGTATGGCAACAATCGGCCAGGTTGGTAACACAGACCATGAAAACGTTAAGATCGGTAAAGCTGGTCGTACACGTCACATGGGTATCAGACCTACAGTTCGTGGTTCTGTAATGAACCCCAACGACCATCCTCACGGTGGTGGTGAAGGTAAGTCACCCATCGGTCGTCCCGGTCCTGTTACTCCTTGGGGTAAACCCGCTCTCGGTTATAAGACAAGAGCCAAGAAGAATCGCTCCGATAAGCTTATCGTGAAGCGTCGTAACGGCAAATAAGCCGGAAAGGAGCAGTATTTAATGAGCAGAAGCATTAAAAAAGGACCTTATGTGCAGCCTAAGCTGCTCGAAAGAGTTCAGAAAATGAATGACAACGGCGAAAAAATCGTTCTTAAAACATGGAGCAGAAGCTCAACAATCTTCCCTGATTTTGTTGGTCACACTTTTGCAGTTCATGATGGTCGTAAACATGTTCCGGTTTATGTAACTGAGGATATGATTGGCCATAAGCTCGGTGAATTCGCTCCCACAAGAACCTACAAAGGTCATGCGGGATCAAAAACTTCAAATAACGGTAAATAATAGGTCGAAAGGAGTGTGT
>JAGBTL010000029.1 GCA_017631355.1 Clostridia bacterium | reverse complement strand
TTGCCTTTTGCCTGAAAACATCGGGATCACCATCAATGTATGGCGTAAAATACGTTGTAACGGTTTCGTTAGCATATCCCGAAAGATAATTAACAACATAATTGCGATAATAGCTTGTGAAGAACAGAACACAAGCGGTAACAAGCACAAGAAGAATCATTGCCGTGATAAGTAATGTGTTAGTAGCCCATCGCCTTGTAATACCCTTAAGAAGTACGTCGGGCTTGAGACCATCAAATTTTGACAACAAACCTACCTTCAGTTTAACAGACACGCTATTTTCGTTTTCTTTTTTAGAAGAAAGCTCGTTATTATCATTTTCAACAGCCTTATCCTTTTTCAAAAGGATCTCGTTTATTTTCTTCATTACCTATCACCTCCTTGCGCAAAAATTCAAATTAAATCAGTTCCACTTATAGCCCATACCCCAGACTGTAACAAGGTGCTTAGGGATTGAGGGCTCGTCCTCAACCTTCATACGAAGACGACGAATATTAACGTCAACAACCTTTTCATCACCAAAATATGACTCGCCCCAAACCTCCTTAAGGATATCTGTTCTGCTAAGTGCCATACCGGGATTTGAAAAGAAATATTCAATAATCTGAAACTCAACCTGAGTAAGCTCAATAAACACACCGCGCTTTGAAAGTGTGCGATTTCTGAGATTAAGCTCAAATGGCTCAAGAGTGATTTTATCAGCTCTTACAGGCTGCTGAATCGTTGTTTGTGTATTAATGGCAACACGACGGTAAACACTGTCAACCCTTGCCATAAGCTCAGAGGGTGAAAATGGCTTTGTAATATAGTCATCAGCACCCATAAGAAGACCTGAAACCTTGTCCATTTCCTGCGTTTTAGCAGTAAGCATAATAATGCCAACCGTGCTGCTTTCGTTTCTAAGCTGCTTACAAACCTCAAGACCATCAACGTTAGGCATCATTATATCAAGTAACACAACGTCAAACTGACCATTGCTGCTGTGATATATATCAAGAGCCTGCTGTCCGTCGCAAGCCTCGGTAACCTCGTAGCCAGCTCTTTTAAGCGTAATGGATATAATTTCTCGAATTGCGGATTCATCCTCTGCAATAAGAACCTTTTTCATAAACTAAATCCTCTTTCAATTTATTGTAATAACCGAAGCATCAAGGTCATCCTTGGTAACACCATAGCTCTGACCCTTGGCGGTTATCTGGTAATAGAATGCGCCGTTTTCTTCAGTTCTTAATAACTCGCCCGGAATTTCATTTGTAACCTCATTGCCCCTGAACATCAAAGAGAACAGCTCGGAGCCAATGGCAGATTTTTCCTGATTCCATTGATAGAAAACAAGAGCCTGTCGCAAGGTGTCATATTTAACGGTGATATCGGTCTTCCGGTCAAATTTAAATAGATATTCATCAATGGGATTGAGCAGGGTCAAAAGCGGCGCCTTACTGTTATCACCCTTAGCATTTGCCCATTCAAGCATTGTAAAAACAAAGGTGCCGTCAGAATTAACAACCGAAAGCTCCTCAATATTACCATACAAAGTAGTAAGGACAGGAATTTCAATCAGACTATCGCCATCAATATCGGTACTCTGAACAAGGTGACTACGAGAGGTTGAAACGGCAGCATCCTCAAAAGCTCTCACAGGAGCGGCTGCAGCACCATCCCAATAAACCATCTCGGTAAATATCATTTTTTCATTTTTAGCGCAATCAATAAACAAACGAGGCGTTCTCTGACCACCCGAAGTGACTACGTCATTCTTTATTGACAAAACAGATTGAATACTGCTATCAAGCGCAACCTCACCGAACTTAACGAGCGAATTGTTTTCTGATGCTGTAAACACACGCAAAAATGATTTTTGAACGCTACCTGTATCGTCAATGTAAATCAGACAAAGGTCTTTTTTGCCATCGTAGTTAAAATCAACAAAGCTTTTTGCAATGCCGTATTCATTACCTAACGCACGGAATGAGAGTGGTGTTTCGGCTGACTGCTGACCCTCAAAGGCAGTAACAATACGTGTAGTTTTACTATCCATCAAGGTCCAACTGATGAAAACCTCAGGCTTTTTGTCATTGTTAACGTCAACGAA
Source organism: Clostridia bacterium (assembly GCA_017631355.1). Lineage (GTDB taxonomy): Bacteria > Bacillota > Clostridia > Oscillospirales > Acutalibacteraceae > DTU089. The sequence goes on along the minus strand of JAGBTL010000029.1, from coordinate 5,938 downwards.
ATTTACGTCGTAAATACCATTACCCGCGCCCTTAACGTCATCACAATACTCCCAATCGCCATTAACCTTTTTCATAAGAAGAACTCTTACAGAGCCCTCTGTGTTGGATTCGGAATAGAAAACGAGAACCTCATCAGAGCCATCAGAGTCAATATCGCAAAAAACGAAGGGGCTCTGGAACTCACCCGATGCAGGAGATTTTAATTGAACGATTTTATTTTTCATCAATTCGTTAAACGCTTTTTGAATCTCACCATTATCCCCCGACTGTGCAGGCGGCGTCAACAAGCTTTCAACGGAAAAAAAGTTAAGAGAGCAGCCTGAAAAGGATGCAACAATTATTGCAAGAATTAAAATAACGCTTATTGCTTTAAAATATTTCATACTGCCCTCCCGTAATTTTTATAATCAAAAAAATTTATAAGGTGACTTCAACCATATAGCTTCCGCAAACCCAGCAAGAAGAATCATTAACAGTAACAACTGCAGGTAAGCTTACGGTTTCACCCTTTGTTATTGCAACAGATGAAAGATCAACCTCAATATTAATCATGTCTGTTGTAATTTTGCTGAGTACTTCCTTTTTACCAACAACCGTAACGGATTTGTTAAGACCTGAAATTTTATACTCAAGATTGTTGGGATTGTTAACGTGAACCTTATCCTCGGAAACCTTGACGGATTCCTGTGAATAATCGCTTAAATCAACCTTTACCTTAAACTCTGTAATTGATTTATCAGAAACAGCAACTTCCGATGCATCAAAAACAAAGCTATCATTACCGGGATAAAGGTTGCGGAAATCAATTGTACCAACTGAAACCTGTTCAGTTTGGTCATATTCATCAACAAGAATATCAAAATCGGCTGAACCGGGCGTTATTGAATATTTCAAGGGTGTAACAACATAGTTATCAGGGGCGTTCTTAAAGGTAACAATCGCTTCTGCGGTTTTGACCTTGAAAACAGGGATTGTTAATACAACTTTATTGGTGCTCATTTCAAGATACTGAAAATCACTCCTGTTGTTTTCATCAAGAGGAATAACCTCGGTTTCAGCTGACATATTAGAAACAAGCGGAGACTCAAGAACGTGACGTGTTACAACACGGGTGATTTTGTTGATTTCTGTAGAAGGACCTGTAATTGTAACAGTTGATTCCGACAGATTAACGTCACCACTTGTAAAACCATCACTAACAATGGGAGAGCCGCTTGTAACAATTTCAGGCTCAATAACAAGCTGAACTGTTTTTGTTGTATCAAAATAAACGTTAACGCTCTTTTGCGAAAGCGATGATACGGTAAATTCGTTTTTACCATTTGCTGCCTCACTGTACAAGGAGAGATTGTGAACACCGGCAGAGTTAACGTTGTTTGTAACAGCATTAACAACAATATCCTTTTCAGTAAGGTTTGACAACAGATACTTTTTACCCGAAACAGTAACGTCAACATAAAACTCAGACTCACCGAAAACGCTGAGATCAAACTGTGATGGTATGCTGTTATCAATTGTAACCTTAACACCTTTGATAACCCTTGTTGATTGAGTGCTTGCACCAACAACAACCATCATCCAAATAACTATTGCAACAAGTACAGAGAAAGCGAAAACGATTTTGTCGTTCTGAAACAATTTGTTTATGAAGCTTTTATTTTTCATTTCGTTTCTCCTTCCTTGATTTTTTTGCTTTTTTGGTTGCTGCTGTATCCTCCTGGTGAGTTGCTAATTCGTTCAAAAGAATTTCGCGCAGACTTGAGGATGAAACGCCACGGGTTAACTCACCATTCTTTGCAACAGAAATAGCGCCGTTTTCCTCTGAAACAATAACCGCAACAGCGTCGGTCTGCTCTGTAATACCAATAGCGGCTCTGTGACGTGTACCAAGCTCGCTATCAAGAGCGCTGTTCTGAGTCAACGGTAAGATACAGCCTGCAGCAAGCACCCTACCGTCACGGACAACAACCGCACCATCGTGCAATGATGAATTTTTAAAAAACAAGCTGTTAAACAACTCTGTTGAGGATGCTGCATCAAGCCTTGTGCCTGTCTGCGCAATTTCTTCAAGGATGGTATCCTTTTCAAAAACAACAAGTGCACCTGTGTATGTTTCACTCATATTATCAGCAGCCTTGCAAAAATTGTTAATTGTATCACTCAAAACCTTGTGATGCTCACTTGAGTTACGGAAGCTGAATTTGAAGAAGTCCTTAACAGACTGTCTACCGAAGCGCTCAAGAACAGAACGAAGCTCGGGAGCAAACAAAATAACGAGAATAAGCAGGCCATTTTCAAACAGCTTTGTTAAAAGGTACTCACTTGCCTCCATATTAGTAATCTTAACAACAGTAAAGACAACAAACAAAATCGCGATGCCCTTAACAACCTGAAAAGTTCTTGAACCACGGAGTATCTTGATAGCCTCATATATAACAAAAGCAACAAGCAAAATATCAAGCAAATCTGAAGTGAAATTGAAGCTTGACAATGCACCAACGCCCTTATCAATATAGTTCATTATAGCGTCCATAAGCAAACGCTCCTTCCTGCTCTTTGATATAAATTTCCATATTTACTCTATTTTAAAGTAAATTATATCATATATTATTATAAAAAGCAATTTCTCTAACTAAATTTAACAGATTATTTATATCTTTTTTTGATGTATAAATTGATGGTGAAACACGAACAGCTCCGACATCAAACGTACCCTTGAATTTGTGAGCAAGTGGAGCACAATGATAGCCTCCACGAACAGCTATCCCCTCCTGCGCAAGCTTAAGCGCAACAGTCTCACTATGCATATTAAGAACGTTAAAGCTTAAAAGAGCTCCAACAGAACCTTTACTTGTTTCATACACCTTAACACCCTCAATTTCACGCAAGCTTTGGTATAAATATTCGCATATAGAACGCTCTTTAAAATACGTGTTTTCAACACCACTTTTCATAACGTGCTTTACACCCTCGCAAAATCCACAAATACCCGGAACGTTTAGCGTTCCGCTCTCGAGATATTCAGGCAAACCAGGTGGTTGAATGTATGATTTAGAGTGCGTTCCCGTTCCTCCAACCAAAAGCGCACGAGGTGTTACACCATTAAGAATTATTGCTCCCGTACCCATCGGACCCATCAGTCCCTTGTGTCCAGGAACGCACAAGCAATCAATTCCCCAATCGCAAATATTTATTGGCAAAACACCTGCGCCTTGTGCTCCGTCCACAACAAAAACAATGCCTTTTTCTTTTGTTATTTTTCCGATTTTTTTAAGGGGCAAGCAATCACCAAAAACATTGGAAACAGCGGTAATTATGCACATTTTCGTATTGCTTTTCAAAGCATTTTTAAAATTCAAAAGGGTTTCCTCGTCCGTTTTACCTACGTCAAAAACACTATAATCAGCAACACCCTTTTCCTTCAACAAATGAACGGGACGCAACACAGAATTATGCTCAAGACAGGATATTACAATATGATCACCTTTATTAACAAAGCCGTTTATTGCTGTATTTAATGCTTGTGTGCAGTTTGAAGTAAAGCAAACGTTTTCAGCTCCGACTCCATTAAAAAGCTCGTTTAAAACATGCCTTGCTTCATACACCCTTTCTGAAGCAGCAACAGACATTTTATGTCCGCCTCTTCCTGGATTTGCACCATATTCAATAAACGCTTCATTTACAGAAGCGACAACACTTTTAGGCTTGGGATAGGTCGTAGCTGCATTATCAAGATAAATCAAAGCACATCACCCAAATCAACCGTTCCCTTGACCGAAACACCGTTTCTTTTCAATAATTCAATACATTTTTTATCCATATTATTCACATAAATAACATACCCGCATCCATCCTCGTCGTCGGGGTACGGATTGCGGGTAAGATATGCTTTATAGCCATTTTTTTGTAGCAGGTCGCGACCCTTCATTGCTAATGTAACAGAGCCGACCTTGATGCCTTTTTTGCTCATAAAAAACCCTTCCGTATTATGCTATACACAACGTGTACTTGTACATAATATGCAAGGGCTTAATTTATGTTTACTTTTCCAAAAGGCAGACACAATGGGCGGAAACACCCTCCTTACGACCTGTAAAACCGAGCTTTTCCTCGGTGGTCGCCTTAACGTTGACACAATCAACGTCAACACAGAGTACATCTGCAATATTAGCGCGCATTCTCTCTATATGAGGTGCAATTTTAGGTGCCTGCGCTATTACGGTAGCATCAATATTATTAACTGAATAGCCTTTATCCGAAATAAGCTTAACAACGTATTTCAAGAGAACAAGGCTATCGGCACCTTCAAATTCAGGGTCAGTATCAGGAAAATGCTTGCCGATATCTCCCATAGCAGCCGCTCCAAGCAAGCTATCTGCTATTGCATGAAGGAGAACATCGGCATCAGAATGACCGAGTAGCCCCTTTTCATAAGGAATATCAACACCGCCGATGATACACCTTCTGTTATCGGCAAAGGCATGAACATCGTATCCGTGACCAATTCTCAGCATAAAACCACCTCGTGAGAACGCATAAATTATTTACAAAGATTTTCAAGGCAAGCAAGCTTAACAGCAGTTGTAAGCACCTTAACTGCCTTTGAAAGCACCTCGGGTGTGGGGAAAGTGGGCGCAATACGGATGTTGCTGTCCGAAGGATCCTTGCCATAAGGGAATGTTGCACCAACGCTTGTAAGTGTAACACCTGCATCCTTGCAAAGAACACCAACACGAGAAGCACTACCACCTGTAACGTCAAGGCTGATAAAATAGCCGCCGTTAGGCTCGTTCCACTCTGCAATGCCGAGACCTGCAAGATCGCTGTTGAGAGTGTCAATAACCGCATCAAACTTGGGCTTAAGAATGTTTGCATGAAGCTTCATGTGTGCTTTGATGCCATCAACGTTTTTAAAGAAACGAACGTGGCGAAGCATATTAACCTTGTCGTAGCTGATTGCCTGAACTGTAAGTCTTTTAAGAATTTCCTTAACGTTATCAACAGATGTTGCAATACAAGCCACACCTGCACCAGGGTAAGAAATCTTTGATGTTGAAGCAACTTCAACAACCATATTCTTATTCTTATCAGGGAGAATATCAAAGATATTAACAAGCTCATCGCTTTCATCACCAAGGTCGTGAACAATATAAGCATTGTCCCAGATGATTCTGAAATCATCCGCAACGTCAAGGTTTGCAATGCGCTCAACGGTTTCCTTTGAGTATGTGATGCCCTGAGGGTTAGAATACTTGGGAACAACAAACATACCCTTAACAGAAGAATCCTTAACAGCCTCTTCAATTGCATCCATATCGGGACCTGTTGCTGTCATGGGAATGTTCACCATTTCAATACCAAGGAAGTAACAAATCGCAAAATGTCTGTCATAACCGGGACAGGGGCAAAGGAATTTAACCTTACCCTGCTGTGACCAAGGAGCAAAGCCTGCACCGTTGAACATGCACTGTGCAACGTAATCATACATAAGTGAAAGGCTTGAGTTGCCACCAATGATAACGTTTTCGGGCTTCACCTCAAGCAAATCAGCAAAAAGCTTTTTGCACTCAGGAATACCGTCAAGAATACCATAGTTTCTTACATCAAGACCATTTTCACATTTGAAATTGCCATCTGAAAGAACATCAAGCATACCGTCGGAAATATCAAGCTGGTCTGCACCGGGCTTGCCGCGGGACATATCGATTGAAAGGCCCTGTGCTTTGAGATTTTCATATTCAGCCTTAACAGAATTATATTCATTCAATAATTCTTCTTTTGTCATCGAAAGATATGATTTAGACATAATTTTCTCCTATCAATTTAAAACTGCGTAGTATTATATCAAAAGTCTTTCGTTTTGTAAACCTATTTACGTCACAAAACGGATTTTTGTCAAGCCACAAAAAATATTATTGTTTTTTTCTATTACTATTG
>JAGBTL010000028.1 GCA_017631355.1 Clostridia bacterium | reverse complement strand
GCAGGCTGACGATTATACGGAAATTGAAAAAATGTTCAGGGATTATTCCCTTAAATATAAGGAGCAGCAAAACAGCTCCCGTTATATGGTGGATGATGTTTTTGGTGGCTTCGGGGTAAAGAATGAAAGTGTTGTTATTGAGGATAGTGCAGCATCAAGCTCTGCATCAAGTGCTACCGGATCTGCTGATTCTGAGTACGTTGAGTATAAGTCAAGCTACGGCAAAACCAATGAGCAGGTTCAGGGCGTAAGTGAAGCCGATATTATTAAAAATGACGGCAGATACCTTTACAGCATACTTCCGCAGAATGCCGATTGGGATAAATATTACAACGAGCTTGACAGCTACGTTATGCACCTTAACGGCAATGAGGAAACGACTGTTCCTGAGGGACGGACCTCACCGGGCTACAATCCTCAGGCAAAGGATGATTCCCTCGAAAGCACCGTTGAGGATAAGGTGCAGACCGTGCCTCCCGTGCTTATATACAGCTGCGGAATTACCATTGTTGAGCCCTTGCAGGATGGCAGCTTCAAGCACACTTCAACAATAAATATCACCGCGGATGATAAGGATATTTACTTTATGAGCATCAAGGAGCTTTACGTCAGCGGCAACAGACTTATTGCCCTTGTGGAATGTAGTGTTATTGATGAATTGACAGCTGAAGATTATCGTAAATTCTATTACGGCAGCGTTAATGAGAACAATATCACAATGGCGGTATGCTTTGATATATCCGACAGGAGCAGCCCCGTGGAAACGTGGCGCACCTATCAGGATGGCTCATATATTTCCTCACGCCTTATTGGTGAGCAGCTTGTAATAATGTCAACCTATGGTGTGGATATTACTGATAACGAGGAAGCTGTGGTTGAAAACTGTGTTCCTATGTATGGTACCGATATGGACAGCTACAAGCGAGTTCCCTGTGACTGTATCTGCATTATGGAGGAAATCTATGACACACGCTACCTTGTGGCATCAACCCTTGATATAAAGGATGTAAACACGTTAAAAACACAGGCTGTCCTTGGTGCAGGCGAGGATGTTTATTGCACCACGGAAACACTTTATGCCACAAGCACAAGCTATGAAAAAGATACTGTCAAGGCAGAGGTTTTCGGCTACTCCGAGGCTAAAACACAAATTTATAAGTTTGATATCCGCGGATTTGACGTGAAATATCTTGGCAATACAACCGTAAACGGTACTGCACTCAATCAGTTCAGTATGGATGAGCATAACGGATATCTCCGTATTGCAACTACAACGGGGAATTGGGGCGATAGCCTTGAAAATCAGGTTTACGTGCTTGATAGCTCTCTGCAGGTTGTTGGTGAAATCACAGGTATCGCAAAGGGTGAAACGATAAAATCCGTCCGCTTTACAGGGGATACGGGTTACGTGGTAACCTTTGAGCAGACAGACCCTCTCTTTGTGCTTGACCTGTCAGTGCCTACAAGTCCTGTAATCAGGGGCGAGCTTAAAATACCTGGCTTTTCAGCATATCTTCACCCTGTGGGGGAGGGACTTCTCCTTGGTGTGGGTGCTGATGGTGACGAGAACGGACAGAATGGCGGCATCAAGGTTTCGCTCTTTGACGTCAGCGACCCACAGAACCCTGTTGAGTGTGACAAGGTGACTGTTAGCGCACCTCAGGGCGAAAACCGCTACACCTATCTGCAGAGCGAGGCCTATTATACCCACAAGGCTATGTGCTGGGATGCTGAAAATGCTATTATGTACGTGCCATATGCGGAAATGATAGATATTTACACTACCACAGGCTATGAGGGTGTTCACTACGGCAACATTCTTGCGGTTAAGGTAGATGCGGTGAACAAGAAGCTTTCCGACGACGGCTCCTGTAAGGTGCTTACGTCAGATGCTGAAGCATATGGTAGCTTCTGCAGAGTTACCTATATTGACAACGTTGTTTTCGGCTACGTTCAGGACGTAAATACCTTCTATTCATTTGACAAAGCAACAACGGAATTTCTTAATAAAATTAAGGTGGGTTAATATCCTGACCCACTTTACCCGAGGGTGTAAACCCTCGGGTTTTTGTTCGTTTTGTATAATTACAGGCGGTTTTTTCGTCGTTATTATCGTTGAAATGGTAAAAAAACTATGATATACTGTATTATATATTAAAAAGGGGTAGTATATATGGCTGAAATGAGTAAAAAGCAAAATGCAATGCAGGCACTTAAGTTTGCGCTTTTCTCTGCTTCTGCAGGTATAATTCAGGTTGTCAGCTTCACGCTTCTTAATGAGGTTGTGGTGCCTAACATCAACATACAGAACGAGTCTGTAATGAAGGTTCTTAGCTCGGAATATGGCGTTTGCTATCTTGTGGCACTTGTTCTTTCCGTTATCTGGAATTTCACCTTCAACAGAAAATTCACATTTAAGTCTGCCACCAATATCCCTGTTGCAATGCTTAAAATCTTCGGCTTTTACTGTGTGTTCACCCCTGTTTCAACCATTATCGGTGAAATGGTTTCACGTAACACAACGTGGGAGTTTGCAGAGTATATAATTCTTGCGGTTACCATGATGGCAAATATGATAACCGAATTCCTGTTCTGTCGCTTTGTTGTGTACAAGGACAGCATGAATACAAACGACCTTGCACAGAAGGAAAAGGAAAAGCTTAATGTCACAGAGTAAAAACACAAACAACACACGAATCTGCCCTGTTTCACGTAAGTGCGGCGGTTGTCAGCTTATGAATATGACCTACCCTGAGCAGCTTAAGTTCAAGCAGGCAAAGGTTGGCAAGCTGCTTTCGGGCTTTCACAGGGTGCTTCCCATAATTGGTATGGACAAGCCCTTTCACTATCGCAACAAGGTTCAGGCGGCATTTGGCAGAACTCGTGGCGGTGAAATAATTTCGGGTGTGTATCAGTCAAGCACTCACAATATTGTTAAAACTGATTCCTGCCTTATTGAGGATAAAATTGCCGATGAAATTATATTGACAATACGCAGACTTGTTAAAAGCTTTAAGCTTACTGTTTACGATGAACGTGCAGGTAGAGGCTTTCTCAGGCACGTGCTTGTGAAAAGGGGATTTACCACTAACGAGATTATGGTTGTGCTTGTTACGGGCACCTCGGCTTTTCCCTCAAAAAATGATTTTGTTAAGGCACTCCTTAAGGAGCACCCGGATATAACAACCATTGTGCAGAATGTGAATAATAAATTTACAAGTATGGTGCTTGGTGAGCGTGAAGCAGTGCTTTACGGCAAGGGCTATATTGAGGATATTCTTTGTGGCTGTCGCTTCAGAATCTCGCCCAAATCATTTTATCAGATAAACCCTGTGCAGACCGAGGTGCTTTATGGTAAAGCCGTTGAGTTTGCAGGCCTTACAGGCAAGGAAAGGGTTATTGATGCTTACTGCGGTATCGGCACAATCGGTATTGTGGCATCAAAGGGGGCAGGTGAGGTAATAGGCTGTGAGCTTAATGCCGACGCTGTCCGTGATGCAAGGGTAAACGCCAAAATAAACGGTATTGAAAATATCAGCTTTTATTGTGCAGATGCAGGCGAGTTTATGCTCTCAATGAAGGAGCAGAACGAAAAATGCGACGTTCTTTTTATGGACCCACCAAGGGCAGGTAGTGATAAAAAATTCCTTTCAAGTGCAGTTTGTCTTGCACCCGAAAGGATAGTTTACATTTCCTGCAACCCCGAAACACAGCAAAGGGATTTATATTACCTTACAAGGAATGGCTATAAGGTAAAGAAAATTCAGCCTGTTGATATGTTCCCTTATACGAATCACGTTGAAACAGTTGTTTTGCTCTGCAAAACAGCGGAATAAATTTGCAAAACGTGTCTTTTGGCACAGGAAATATAAAAAATAAAGGAGAAGACTTATGGGATTATTTTCAAACAAAAAGAATCCTTGTGTTTTATGCGGCGAACCTACACCAAGGATATTTGCAAAAGAGGCTTGTGGTGGAAAGCTGTGCAGTGACTGTGGCAAAAAGATTTCTGTTCAGGATGACATTCTGACAGGCTTTGATCTTGATGCCTTGAAGCAGCACATGCAGTATCGCGAGGAAAACGAAAAAATATACGCCGATTTCCGTGAAACAAGGCGCTTCTCTGTTGACGGCGAAACCTTGGTTATTGACGACGTGAACAAGCAGTTTTATTTTTCATCATTTGACGGCAAAAACAAGCCTGTTTTCAAGTTCAGCGAGCTTGTCGGCTTTGCCTACGTTGAGGATATGGAAAGCAAGTTTGATAATTTTGTTTCCTCAAACAAGCTGTTCCTTCGTGGCTCTGAAAGGCTTATTCACGAAAAGGGCCTTCGTGTTGTTTATGAATACACAAAGGAATACAAGAAAAAACAGGATAGCTTCCTTGATTTGTACATAGAGGAAAATCGGGGTGTTGCATATTCAAAAAATCTTGTAAACCATATACTCGGACTTGATGATGAGCTGATTTCACGCGAAAAGCCTGTGAAGCAGATGTACCTTGTTTTTGAGCTTAGTAACCCGTATTGGCACATTCATCGTAAAAATCTGTTTGAACCAAGCGTTCCTAATTACAATTCCGAGGATAAAACTCAGGTTAGTATTGGTCGCCAGACTTATATTAACAGATATAAGGATAAGCTTGACGAAATTAAGGATATTGCGGCTGCAGCTGCAAGCATTCTTGATGCATAAATTATTTACCCAAGATTAGGAGAACCCCACATGAACAGACAAGAAGCAATCAAAAGAGCAACCGAGCTTGTCAGCAAAATGACAACTGCAGAAAAGGCATCACAGTTAAGATTTGATTCCCCTGCAATTGAAAGGCTCGGCATACCCGAATACAACTGGTGGAACGAGGCACTCCACGGTGTGGCACGTGCAGGTACTGCAACAATGTTCCCTCAGTCAATCGGTCTTGGTGCTACCTTTGATGAGGATTTGCTCAAAAGCATCGGTGACGCTATTTCCACCGAGGGCAGAGCAAAATATAATATGCAATCAACACGTGGTGACCGCGATATTTATAAGGGTCTTACCTTCTGGTCACCTAACGTTAACATCTTCCGCGACCCTCGTTGGGGCAGAGGTCATGAAACCTATGGTGAGGACCCCTACCTTACAGCACGTCTTGGCGTGAACTTCGTAAAGGGTGTTCAGGGTGACGGCGAGTACCTTAAGGCGGCTGCCTGTGCAAAGCATTTTGCAGTGCACTCAGGTCCCGAGCCTCAAAGACACTTCTTCAATGCAATCGCTTCCCGCAAGGATATGGAGGAAACCTACCTCCCTGCATTTGAGGCTTGTGTAACCGAGGCAGGCGTTGAGGCTGTTATGGGTGCCTATAACCGCACAAATGACGAGCCCTGCTGTGCTCACGAGGTGCTTATGAACGAGTATCTCCGCGGAAAGTGGGGCTTCAAGGGTCACTATGTTTCCGACTGCTGGGCAATCAAGGATTTCCACGAAAACCACAAGGTTACGGAAACACCCGAGCAGTCAGTAAAGCTTGCTCTTGAAAAGGGCTGTGACGTTAACTGCGGCTGTACATACGAGCGCATTATGAATGCCTTTGATGAGGGTATTCTTGATGAAAAGTACATTGACCAGTCCTGTATCAGACTTTTCACAACAAGGTTTATGCTCGGTCTCTTTGACAAGACGGAGCTTGATGATATCCCCTATACAAAGGTTGAGTGCAAGGAACACATTGACCTTGCTCACAAGGCAACAAAGGAAAGCATTGTAATGCTTAAAAATGATGGTGTTCTTCCTCTTAACAGAGATAAAATCAAGGCAATTGGTGTTATTGGCCCCAATGCCAATAACAGAACGTCACTTATCGGTAACTATCACGGCACGTCATCACGCTACACAACAGTTCTTGAGGGTATTCAGGACGTTGCAGGCGAGGATATCCGCGTTTACTATTCAGAGGGCTGTCACCTCTGGCAGGACAGAATTGAGTTCCTTTCAAAGGAGGGTCAGCCCGACCTTCTTGCCGAGGCACAGGCAGTAGCTGAGCTTTCAGACGTTGTTGTGCTTGTTGTTGGTCTTGACGAGGTGCTTGAAGGTGAGGAGGGCGATGCAGGCCCCGGTGATAAGGTTGACCTTCTCTTCCCCAGACCACAGAGAATTCTTATGGATACCGTTTTTGCAACAGGCAAGCCTGTTATTCTTGTTAATATGTGCGGTAGTGCTATGGACCTTCGCCTTGCAGACGAAAAGTGCGGTGCCGTTATTCAGGCATGGTACCCCGGTGCACGTGGCGGTACAGACGTTGCACAGCTTATGTTTGGTGATTGCTCACCCTCAGGTAAGCTTCCCCTTACCTTCTATCAGTCAAGCGAGGATTTACCTGACATTACAGACTACTCAATGAAGAACAGAACCTATCGTTACTTTGAGGGCACACCCCTTTATCCCTTCGGCTTTGGTCTTACCTACGGCGACTGCTATGCAACCGCTATGAGCGCTGAAAAAGCACTTGCTGAAGGACAGTTTGACGGTGCAGCTGTTAAGGTAACAGTTAAAAATGACGGCAACGTTGCGACTGACGACGTTCTGCAGGTTTACATCAAGGACGAGGAGTTCCCTGATGCAGTAAGAAATTACAGTCTTTGCGGCTTTAAGCGCGTAAGCCTTGGCGCAGGTGAGGAAAAGACAGTTGAAATCAAGCTTAATACCCGCGCATTTACAAGCGTTGATGCTGACGGTAACCGTGAAATCTTCTCAAAGAAATTCACAATCTTTGCAGGCTTTTCACAGCCCGATGCACGCAGCGAGGAGCTTACAGGCCATAAGGTGCTTTCACAGACCTTGGAGATTTAACCTCATAAAATAACTCTCTGCGAGAGGAGGCTGCTGTATGGAAAATGTTTTATACTGTACACTGAACGTTTTTTGTGTAATGGTGCTTGTTACCATTCTTAAAAAACTGCACATAAGCGTTGATAAGCGCACAAGCCAGATAATGCTGAAATGGTTTATTATAGCATCGGTTGTTTTGTGCACAAGTGACGTTGCATGGGGCATTCTTGATTTTACCAACTCGTGGGTTGCCATGCCGTATCTCTCCTTTGTGGTCAACTCTATTTATCACGCGTTCACAGGCGTTGTGGCTTATTTGTGGTTCCTGTTCTCTGAAAGTGAGCAGGACTCAAGGATAGTTAGGTCAAAGCTGGGTCTTGCTATAAGCATCATTCCGCTGATAGTGCTTGTGGGTGTGGTTGGCGGCTCGGCTTCCACCGGATGGATTTTCCGTATAGATTCAACGGGTGAATATCAGCGCGGTGACTGGTACCTTATTCTTATCACAATATGCTTTGCATATCTGTTCGTTACCTCTGCCAGAATGTTTGGTAAATCCCTTATGAAAAAGCACTACGTTAAAAGGCAGTATTACCGCTCAATGTCATCCTTCTGTATTGCACCTGCTGTTGCAGGTGTGCTGCAGGTTATCTTTAAGGGCTCGCCAATGCTTTCAGCAGGTGTTGCCTTTGCGGCACTTCAGGTATATATGAACTTCACCGAGCAGCTTGCGACGGTTGATTCCATGACCAAGCTCAACAACAGAAAGCAGCTTGAAAGTCACCTTTACAACAAAATGAAGTCCTATAATGACAGCAGGGATCTTACTGTTTTTATTATGGACCTTGACTATTTCAAGGGCATTAACGATGAGTATGGTCACGTGGAGGGCGACGAGGCAATTATGATTGCTGCGGAGGCAATCAGGCGACTTGTTTACAAATACAATTTCTTTGGCAGCAGGTACGGTGGCGATGAATTCGTTGTTGTTGCGGAAACCGCCAAGGATTACAAGCCCAAGGAGTTTATCACCGAGCTTAACAACGAGCTTGTTAAGCTTGCGGGTGAGCGAGGCAAGCCATATACACTCCATTTCAGTGTGGGCTACAAGCGCTACGACAGCAGTATAAGGGATATTCCCACGTTTATTGCCAAGGCGGATGAGGGTCTTTATCACATCAAGAATTCAAGACACGTTCTCAAAGCAGAGAAAAACGCAAATAAAGCAGACTAATTGCAGGGGTGATGCCGTGCGAGGGTGAAAATTCTCAGCGGCACCACCCTTAATTATTTAAAAATTCAAATAATTTTGAAAAAACTGTTGACTATAAAAAGGGATAGGAATAAAATTATATTCGTTAATTTTCAAATTACCAAACGGAGTTGATATAAATGATCAGAATCGGTCTTTTCGGCTACGGCAATATTGCCAAGGGCGTTGAGTGTGCTGTTAAGCAGAACAAGGATATGGAGATTGCTTGTGTTTTCACTCGCCGTGCCCCCGAAACAGTAACAACAATTTCAGGCGCACCTGTTTACAGAACAGATGACGTTCTTGACCACAAGGGTGACGTTGACGTGCTCATTATGTGCGGCGGCAGCGCTACTGACCTTCCTGAGCAGACGCCTGCAATGGCAAAGCACTTCAACGTGGTTGACAGCTTTGATACACACAAAAACATTCCCGTTCACTTTGACAACGTGGATGCTGCAGCAAAAGAGGGTGGCAAAATCGGTGTTATTTCTGTTGGCTGGGACCCCGGTATGTTCTCACTTAACAGGCTTTACGGCAGCGCAATCCTTGTTGATGGCGCAGATTACACCTTCTGGGGCAAGGGCGTAAGCCAGGGTCACTCAGACGCAATCAGACGTGTTGAGGGTGTGCTTGATGCAAGACAGTACACAATCCCTGTTGATGCAGCACTTGATGCAGTTCGCAGCGGCTCACAGCCTCAGCTCACCACAAGAGAAAAGCACACACGCGAGTGCTTTGTTGTGGCAGAGGAGGGTGCAGACCTTAAGCGTATTGAGAACGATATTGTTACAATGAAAAACTACTTTGATGAGTACGATACAACAGTTCACTTCATTTCACAGGAGGAGCTTGACCGCGACCATAAGGGCATTCCCCACGGTGGCTTCGTAATCAGAACAGGCAAAACAGGCAAGGACCTTGAACATAACAACGTTATTGAATACAGCCTTAAGCTTGATTCAAACCCCGAGTTCACTTCAGCGGTTATTGTGGCTTATGCACGTGCTGCTTACCGTATGAGCAACGAGGGTATGGTTGGCTGTAAAACTGTGTTTGATATTCCGCCTGCATACCTTTCAGCTAAATCAGGAGCAGAGCTCCGTAAGGAAATGCTTTAATATACCATTTCAAAGGATTCTGTTGTTGCAGAATCCTTTTTCTTATATAATATTATTGTATATACTTGCAAAAAAATTTCTGTGGTGGTATATTGGGGTTGAAGCAATATGGTGAAAAGGAGCTTTGCTATGAGTAAAAGAATTTTATCACTTGTTATGAGTGTAGTAATGTTAGCAACCGCTTTTTCTGTAGTAGCAGGTGCAGCTTATGAGGTGCAGGGTGATATTACGGATTATCCTGTTGTTATCGTTCCCGGTTATAGTGGCTCGGAGCTTGTTATGGTAAATGATGACGGCACCGAGGAGCAGATTTGGGGTCTTAATATGGATTCCATCCTTGACCGTGTTCTCGGCAGAATTGTTGACCTTGGTAAGGGTCTTGCACTCACCATAAAGGGTAATCCCGAATATCTGGGCAAAACCGTTGGTGAGGAGTTAGAGGCTGAGCTTGAGTTTATGAAAATGAACGACGACGGCACAAGCAAATATAACGTTCGCATTGCAAATCCTGACGTGCTGACAACAAATATGGCATATATTCTTGAAAACGGCTTGCCTGAGGCTTACGTTCACGAGCCTGAGCTGTCAGCAGAGCTTGCAGAGTATATCGGTGAGGAAAACATTTTCTTCTTTACCGAGGACTGGCGCACAAGCGTTTATGATTGTGCAGTAAGGCTTGACGGCTACATTCAGGACGTTAAGGAATATACAGGCAAGGATAAGGTTAATATCATTGCGGTTTCACACGGCGGTCAGGTAAGTGCAACCTATTTTTCACTCTTTGGCCACAAGGGTGACGTTGACAATGCAGTTCTTACGGTTCCTGCTATCGGCGGCGCAGCCCTTGCTTATGACATTATGAGCGGTACTGCAAGGCTCGACGAGGAAACACTTATTTACTACATTGAGCACGGCTTTGATACCGACGGTCATTATGCATGGCTCCTTGAGGCACAGCAGCTTGGCTTCCTTGACGATATAATCACAGAGCTTTATCCTTATGTTTATAACGTAATCGGTAATTTCGGCAGCATCTGGGATTTCATTCCGCTTGAATATTATGCCGAGGTTCGCGATATGCATCTTGACCCTGTGGAAAACGCTGCAATTATTGAAAAGAGTGACTACGTTCACTTTGAGATAATGGCAAATTACCACGAAAACCTTCAGCGCTGTGTTGATGAATACGGCATTGATATAAGAATAATTGCAGGCTCAGGCATTCACGCTGTTTCGGGTCTTATGGAAAATTCCGATGCTATCATTTGCACGGATGATGCAACAGGCGCACAGTGTGCACCGTACGGCAAGCGCTATGCAGACGGCTTTACAGGCGCACTCACACAATGTGCTGACACTGAGCACGACCACGTTTCTCCCTCCATGGAGGTGGATGCTTCAACTGCATTCCTTCCCGAAAACACCTGGTTTGTTGAGGGGCTTTACCATGGTATGACCTTCCACGATGAATATAGCAGGGGTCTTGCGGTCAAGACACTTCTTACAGATGAAATAGTAAACGTTTACTCAGACCCTGCATATCCTCAGTTCCACGAGTCAACAAACAATAACAATGCTGTTTACGTAACCTTCGGCAATGCAAATCCCGGTATTGTTACAGGCAGCAACAAGGCGATTGTTATAAAGAACATTTCCAAGGCATATCCTGTAAAGATTTCCTCAGTAGAGGTTATGGGTGCAAACCTTGTTGTGCATAGCCTTGGTGTAAGTGAGCTTGACCCCGGCGAGGAGGTTCGCATTCAGGTAACAGGCAAGCTGCCACAGGTAAGCAACGCCCTTATGCAGGTTAACGTATCCTATGAGCTTGTGGGAAATACCACGGCACCTATCGGCAAAAAGCTCGTCAGCTTCAAGATTATGAACGGTGAGTCCGCGGAATATGACGAAAGCAATCCCTATGCAGATGCTGATTACGTTGTAGGCTATGAGAGCGCAGTAGGCGAGAAGGCAGATTCAATCCTTGAGCAATTCGGCCTTTCATATTTAGTAAGCCACATTTATCAGCTTATTATGTCATTACTTGATCAGATCGGTATTGGAATGTTTTTGAAATAAATGGAGAAATCCCTTGACTTATTGATTAAATAGTGCTATAATGCGTAATCGTCGTGGAATGTCCACGGCGATTATTTCCTTGCTTCCGAAAACATCTAACGGGAGCCGGAGTCCATAAGGAGGTGCAAACGATGTCAAATTACGAAACAATCATCATCTATTCTGTAAAGAATGGTGAAGAAGCTGCAAAAGAGCTTTCAGAAAAGTTCAAGGCTATGATGGAAAAGAACGGTACAGTTGACAGCGTTGATGAGTGGGGTAAGCGCAGACTTGCATACCTTATCAACGATGAAGAAGACGGCTACTACGTTCTTTACAACCATGCATGTGAGCCTGAGTTCCCCGCAGAGCTTGAGCGTGTGCTCGGCATTACTGACGGCGTACTTCGTTCAATGGTTATTAAGAAATAAGAGGTGTGAAAGATGCTTAATTGTGCAGTTATTATGGGTAGACTTACAGCTGACCCGGAACTCCGCCAGACTCCTAACGGCGTATCTGTTACCAGATTCACTGTTGCAGTTGACCGCGGTTATGTAAGAGCAGGTGAAGAAAGAAAAGCTGACTTCATCACAGTTGTTGCATGGCGTCAGACTGCTGAATTTGTTTCAAGATATTTCTCAAAGGGTTCCATGATTGCTGTTCAGGGTTCTATTCAGACCGGTTCTTACGAGAAAGACGGTGTTAAGCGCTCAACCTTTGAAATTGTTGCTGACAACGTTAGCTTCTGTGGTTCAAAGAGTGAGTCCGGTAACGGTGGCGCACCCAGAGCTCAGGATATGGCTCCCGCTTCTTTCTCCAATGGCAGTGTAGATGATTTCTCAGCTATTGCTGATGACGATGACCTGCCGTTCTGATTTTAACAGGAGGTAATTATATTATGGCATACGATAAAGCTGATCGCCGTCCCAACAAGAAGGGCCGCAAAAAAGTTTGCGCTTTCTGTGTTGAGAAGGTAGAAAAAATTGACTATAAGGATGCTGCAAAGCTTCGTCGTTACACATCTGACAGAGCAAAGATTCTTCCTCGTCGTGTAACAGGTACATGTGCTTACCATCAGAGAGAGCTTACAACAGCAATCAAGAGAGCAAGAATGATCGCTCTCCTTCCCTATACAGCTGATTAATTTTAGCGATTCAGAGTGTCGGTTTACCGGCACTCTTTTTGTTTTGTTCGACCTTACGTATCTTGATACGCTTCGGGACATCTAAATCACAAACCTGACGCACTCTCTACAAAAAAGACTGACAGGAACTCGGTTGGGTTCCTGTTTTTTTATTGCAATTTTGTATAGTGTGTGATATTATCGTCAAAAGGGGTGTTGTTATAATGATAGCATTGATTGACTATGAAAATGTAGGTAGCAACGGATTTAAGGGCGTTGAAAGTATTTCATCAAAGGATAAAATCATTATTTTTTACAAGGAAAATTCAACATTAACAATGAGCGCTCATAAAAAGCTTGAGCTCAGCAAGGCTGAAAAGGAATACATATGTGTGAAAAAAAGCACGAAAAATGCCTTGGATTTTCAGCTTGTGGCATATCTTGGTTTGCTATGTTATAAGGAGCCGGATAAGGAATATGCCATAATCAGCAATGATGGTGGATTTGATTCTGCAATAGAGTTTTTGAAGGATTTTAAAATAGGTAGATATTCCAATCTTGGCTTGAGCAAGCAGGGCGTTAAAAATGTTACTGCAAATGAGGTTTCAAGTCTTACACCTGAATATAGTGCAAAGGCTAATGAAATAGCAAACGTTATTGATTCATATAAAACAAAGCAGGCAATTAACAATAATCTTATGAAAATTCTGAAATCTGAGGATGTAGGTAAGCTTCTTAAGAAAATCAAGCCTTTGCTTGTGGGCAAAAATTAAAAGAGCAGTAGGCGCAATTGTGCGAAGTGAACAACGATCAAACGATTTTGGGCACCACAAGAGGGACTTACCATAAACTTGCTCTAACAATAAACTTTCAAGAGATAAACAAACTGATTGGTGGTCCTACCTCTCTCAAACAGAGAGGTAGGACCACCAATCGCTTTATTCTTCTATCTAACAGAAGACTAACCGCAACCGGAACTACCCACCACCAAAATCGAAGATTTTGGTCCCCCTCCCTTGGGAAAGGGAGGTAAGGTTTCGCATTACATTTAGTTTCTTATTTGCGACAGAATTATAATCTTCGCGCTTGCGCCCGATAATTCTGCATTCTGCATTCTGCATTTTGCATTTATATACTTCCTTCATAAAACGCAGTTTTAAACCACACGTCGTCAACCTCAAAGCTTTTGCCGTTAAGGTAGTTGAGTATGCCTGCATCGCTTTCAAAGTCAAATGCTAATTTGTATGAATATAAGAACTGCTTTTTGTATCCGCCAAACTGCTTGTTTTGTGCGTTGGTGCCGTATTTGCCGTCACCTAAAAGGGGATTGCCAAGGTGTGAGAAGGAGGCTCTTATCTGGTGTGTTCTGCCCGTGAGGAGCTCTACCTCCACAAGGGATAAGCCACCCTTGTAATCAAGCACGCTGTACTTTGTGGCAATAGCCTTTGTTTTGTCATTGGATTTTTCGTTTATGTAAACTCTGTTCTGCTTTTCATTTTTTTCGAGGTAGCCCTTGATAATACCCTCGCGGTTTTTAAGCTTGCCGATTGCCACACAAAGGTAATATTTGTGAAGCTCTCTGTTTTTTAGCTTTTCATTGAGTATGCGTAAGCTTTCTGCATTTTTGGCACCGATTATAATACCACAGGTATTGCGGTCAATTCTGTTTACAAGTGCAGGGGCAAATGACATTTCGCTGTCAGGATTATATTCACCCTTTTCATACAAATATCGTTTTACTCGTGTAATTGCAGTATCTGTATAATTGCCCTCGTCGGGGTGGGATAGTATGCCTGCAGGCTTGTCTATGAGAATAATATTGGCATCCTCATACACAACCTTAAGCGATTTGCCTGCACCAAGAAAGTCGTATTTAGGCTTAACGGGCTCAAAAAATTCATCATTTACGTACATTGAAATAACGTCATCAACACACAGCTTGTATGAGATTTCTGATTTTTTGCCGTTGACCTTTATGCGCTTGTTGCGGATGTATTTGTACATCAACGACTGTGGTATAAGCGGAAAAGACTTGGTGATATATTTGTCAAGTCTTTGTCCTGCGTCATTCTTTTTAATTACAAATTCTTTCATTTCGCCTTAATCTCCTCGGCGATTTTTTCAAGCTTTTTAAAGCGTCGGCTCACTGCGGAGCGTGAAAGCTCCGGCTTCATCATTTTACCTAACTCGTCAAGTGAAATGTCAGGGTTTTCAAGCCTTAATTTACAAAGCTCGGCAAGGTCATCTGTTATATCGTCAAGTGCGATTTTTTTGAGAACCTCCTCTATAAGTGCAACCTGCTTTAACCCTGCCTCAATAGACCTGCTCATATTAGCCGATTCAAAGTTTGAGCGTCGGTTAATCTGGTTCTTTATGTTCTTCATGGCACGTGTCTGCATAACTGTCATAAAGGCATTGTTAGCACCCATTGTGCCGATAAAGTCCTCAACAGATTCAGCATCCTTGCTGTAAATAACGTAGCTGTTGTTTCGGATTATTTTTTTGCTTTTCAGACCAATGTCGTCAATAATCTGAAGAAGGTCGTCACAGAGCTTTGCCTTGGTTACACTCATTTCAATATGGTAATCCTTTTCGGGGTCTGTAACGCTGCCGCAAACAAGGAATGCACCGCGTAAAAAAGCCCTTGAACAGCAATCATTGTTGGATTGCTCAAGGTTTGACAGATTCACTCTCAAGGACAGCTCCTTGCCCGTGTAGCCAAAGTAATTAAGTATGGCAATTCTGTCCTCGCGGTTGGGTATTGTAACCTTGTATTTACCTGCCTTTGAGCACTCTGTGGTGGGTGTAACGCCTGTAAGATCGCGAATGCAAGAGCTGTAGTGCTCTGCCACGCTCTTAAGCTCCGTCATAAGTGATATTTCGGAAAGTCCGAAGGCTCTGCCGTATAACAGCATGCCGAAAGCCTCCGCCTTGTAGCAGCAGGCGGAGGAAATTATTGTGGTTAATTCGTTTTTTACTTCTGCACAAAAAGACATAGCTTACCTCAGGACAATAACTTCGGGCTCAAGTGTAACACCGGTTTCGGCTTTTACTGTGTTTTTAATAAGGTCAATCAGGTTGAGAATATCTGTGGAGGTGGCGTTATCCTTGTTTATAACAAAGCCGGCATGCTTTTCGCTTACCTGTGCACCGCCAACGGATTTTCCCTTAAGCTCACATTCCTGAATCAAGGCGCCTGCAAAATAACCCTCGGGTCTTTTGAAGGTGCTGCCTGCGCTTGGATATTCAAGGGGCTGCTTATCCTTGCGTCTGCCAAGAAAATCGTTCATTCGCTCCTTGATGCTTTCCTTTGAATCCTTTGTAAGCCTTGCCTTGGCTGCTAAAACAATACATCCGTTGCTTTTATATACGGAGTGCCTGTATGAAAGCTCTGCCTCGGAGGCGGGGATTGTTTCAATCCTCATATCAGGGGTAAGGTGAGTGATTTCTGTAAGAACGTCCTTTATCTCTCCGCCATAAGCACCTGCATTCATAAACACCGCACCACCGCAGGTGCCGGGAATACCGAATGCAAATTCAAGACCACTAAGGGAATTTTCAAGTGCAAAGCGGCACAAAGAAACAAGGTTTGTGCCTGCAGAAAATACAAGTGTATCCTCACCCTCGACGCTGTACTCTGCCATATTATCACCGATGATGATTATGGCCTTGTCAATTCCCTCGTCGGGCACGAGCACGTTTGTGCCGTTGCCTAAAACTGTAAAGGGAATTCCGAGAGCGTTTGCTTTTGTAATAATGCTTTTAAGCTGCTCTGTGCTGTCAGGAGAAAGCCTTACACCGCAGGGACCGCCTGTTTTGAAGGAGGTGTTGAGTGACATAGGCTCACCCAACACAGCCTCACAGCCAATGCTTACGGCATAGTCATATAATTCCTGGTAATTGTATGTGGTATTCATATATCCTCTTATTCGTCAAGTAATGCAGCACCGATAATGCCTGCATCGTTACCGAGAAGTGCAGGAACAATCTGAGCCTGTTTGTCAGCATAAACGCTGTAACGCTCTGCCTTAACGTTATCACGGATGGGCTGAAGAATCTTTTCGCCCTGTGCGCTGATACCGCCGCCAACGCAAACAACGTCGGGCTGAAGTGCGTTAACTATGTTTGCAATACCGATTGATACGTACTGAAGATATTTGTCAACAACCGCCTTTGCAACAGCGTCACCCATGTCATAAGCCTCGAAAATGCTTCTGCCGTCAACTGCATTAAGGTCGCCGTCGCAGGTCTGCCAAAGAAGGCTGCCCTTGTTGCCCTGCATAGCTTCAACAGCCTGTGAAACAAGCGCAGTTGCAGAAGCGTATTTTTCCCAACAGCCCTTTCTGCCGCAGTTACAGGGAATGCCGTCAACGTTGATTACTGTGTGGCCGATTTCGCCGCCGCAGAAGTTGCTGCCGCGATAAACCTTGCCGTCAAAAACAATACCGCTACCAACACCTGTGCCGAGAGTAACTGCAATAAATGATTTCACACCGTTACCACAGCCTGCAACAGCCTCACCAAGTGCAGCTGCGTTTGCGTCGTTCTCAAGGTAAACGGGCTTTTTGAGTAATTCCTCAAGCATCTGCTTTGCGGGAACGTTTCTGAACTGAAGGTTGTTTGAAAATTCAATGGCACCTGTTTCCTGGTTAACTGAGCCGGGTGTGCCGATACCGATTGACTTAACCTCTGCATAGCTGATGCCTGCATTTACAACAGCCATATCAATTGCTTCCTTGATTGAATCAAAGATAGCCTCTGCAGGGCGGGGAGCACGGGTTTTAACCTTTCCTCTGCCAATGATTTCATTCTTTTCGTTTATAACACCTGTGGCGATATTTGTGCCGCCAAGGTCAACACCGATTCTGTACATAATTATATTCTCCTTTTTGTTTATTAACTGAAATTAGTGCCAGGCGTCAAGCTCCTTGGGCTGGGTTTCAACCTCACCCATACCAAGCTGAGCCATAAGCTCCTTGGCTGCATTGTAGCCAAGCTTTTTCTGTCTGTTGTTCATTGCCGCGATTTCAATGATGATGGCAAGATTTCGGCCGGGCTTAACAGGAACAGTTGTTGTGGGCACCTTTATGCCGAGTATTGAAATGTATTCATCCTCAATACCAAGCCTGTCGTATGCCTTGGTGCTGTCCCACTGCTCAAGCTGAATAACCATATCAATTTTTTCGGTAAGCTTAACTGAACCGATACCGAAAATGTTACGTGCGTTTACAATACCGATACCGCGCAGCTCAATAAAGTGGCGGATGTTATCGGGAGCAGTACCAACAAGTGTTTTTGATGAAACCTTACGGATTTCAACTGCATCGTCTGCAATAAGACGGTGACCACGCTTGATAAGCTCAACGGCAGCCTCGCTCTTGCCGACACCGCTGTCTCCAAGGATAAGGATACCTTCGCCGTAAACCTCAACCATAACGCCGTGGCGGGTAATTCGTTCGGCAAGCTCTGTGCTGAGATAGGAAATAAGGGTTGCCATTATACCTGAGGTGGGCTCTGCGGTGCGCAGAAGCGGAACCTGATATTTTGCGGCAAGCTCCATCATAATGGGGGGAGCGTCAATGTTGCGAGTGAGAATTGCAACAGGTGGCTCAAGACTGAAGAAAAGCTCAAGTCTTTCGCGCTGTGTTGCTTCGTCAAGCTCGCCAAGATAGCTCATCTCTGCAAGACCGATAAATTCAACACGCTCTCTGTCGTAGAATTTTTCGTAGCCTGCAAACATAAGTCCGGGACGGTTAACGTCCTGTGAACGGATAACAAGCTCACTTTCAGGCTTGTCGGGCATATAAATTACCTCAAAGGAATTTGCCTTGATAACCTTGCTGAGCTGAACGGAGTATTTAGAACCCAATGGGACCCCTCCCTATAATATAATTGTATGACGTTTATTATAAAACAAATTTTGGAATATGCCAATAGTTTATTGAAATTTTTTATTGTTTTTGCTATAATAAATCGCACGAAGTCCCCGTGAAAAATAAAATCCAAAAAATGTATTGACATTAAGTATCCCCCGTGGTATAATCCTTGTACCTCTCGTGGAGGGTTCTTTTTTTGTGCCCTGATTTTCTCACAGTCAGTTGAACAGAAAAAGGGTTTTCTTCGGAATGAGTGGGGATAGGCTCTGCTCACCGTTGAGAGGGAGGCTAATCAAAAATTGGAGGTGCCGTTAGTGAGAGTAAAAATTACACTTTCCTGCACAGAATGTAAGCAGCGCAATTACAACACTATGAAGGAAAAGAAAAACAACCCTGACAGGTTGGAGATGAAAAAGTATTGCAGATTCTGCAAGAAACACACTCTCCACAAGGAAACAAAGTAAGGAGGTAGCACGATGGCTGACGAAAACAAGAAGGCAGTCGCCAAAGCTGATACCTCAGAGACTGCTAAGTCCCCTAAGAAGGATAAGAAGCCTTCTAAGTTCTCACCTAAGAACATTGGTAAGGGCATTGCGCGTTTCTTCAAAGATCTCCGCGGTGAGACAAAGAAGATTGTATGGCCCGGCCGCAAGATGGTTATCAAGAGCACAGGTATTGTTCTTGCTGCTATCCTCGTTATAGGTGCAGGTATTTGGGCTATTGACTTTGCTGTTTCAGGTGCAGTTACTGCTATGAACAAGGCTGCAAATGAAACAACAACAGCTGCAGCAGAGGTAGTTGAGGATACTACTGAAGAGGCTGTTGAAGACACCACTGAGGCTTCCGAAGAGGAAACAACAGAGGCAACAACCGCCGCATAATCTGGTTCCCTAATATCAGTAATTACGGAGGTTTATTATGGCTGCAGAAGCAAGATGGTATATTATCCACACCTACTCAGGCTATGAGAATAAGGTTGCGGAAAATATCGGAAAATTCGTTGAAAACCGTAAGATGCACGACAAAATTCTGGGTGTATGCATTCCTGTTGAAAAGGTTGTTGAGGTCCGCGATGACAAAACAGTCGAAGTAGAGAGAAAGATTTTCCCCAGCTACGTTGTTGTTAAGCTTGCAGTTGAGTACAGCGATAAAGAGGGCGAAGAAAACGTTCTCAAGGTGCCCGACGAAACATGGCATGCAATCCGCTACACAAGTGGCGTAACAGGCTTTGTTGGTCCCGATGGCAGACCCGGTCCACTCACCGATGAAGAGGTTCGTAAATTAGGCCTTGAGGGTGCAGAGGGCGACGACGTTATTTCAACAGTTACAAAGGTTTCTTACGAAGTGGGCGACCTTGTTACTATCACCGAAGGTCTTATGGAAGGCAACTCAGGTGTTGTTGAAACAATTGATACTGACAAGGGCGTTGTTCGTGTTATCGTTTCATTCATGGGTAAAGAAGCTCCTGTTGAGCTCCCGCTCAATCAGGTAAAAAAGGCGATTGACTAATATCGCAAAGTAAATTTGGTAATCAGTGGCAAAGCCACTGTTATATGCGGTACAAAGTGCCGCGTGTGGGAGGAGTAAGGCGAGCTCTTATTCCGCCATACCACGAATTTTGGAGGTGCAAAACATGGCTCAAAAGGTTGTAGGTTATATTAATCTACAGATTCCCGCTGGTAAAGCAACCCCAGTACCACCCGTTGGTCCTGCATTAGGTCAGCACGGTGTAAACATCATGGCATTTACAAAGGAATTCAATGAACGCACAAAGAATGATATGGGTCTCATTATTCCTGTAGTTATTACTGTATATGCCGACCGTTCTTTCACATTCATCACAAAAACTCCGCCTGCTGCTGTTCTCATTAAGAAGGCTTGCGGTATTGAAAGCGGTTCTGGTGTTCCGAATAAGACTAAGGTTGCAACAATTACCGGTGAGCAAGTAAGAAAAATCGCAGAACAGAAAATGCCTGACTTAAACGCTGCTTCAATCGAAGCTGCTATCTCAATGGTAGCAGGTACAGCTCGTAGCATGGGCGTTACTGTTGTAGATTAATGCTCCCGGGTGGGAGGTAAATCCGATTTAACCACTCTATTGGGAGGAAAAAATTTATGAAACATGGTAAAAAGTATGTAGAGAGCGCAAAGCTCGTAGACAAGTCAAAGCTCTACGAAGTTAAAGAAGCTCTCGAGCTCGCAGCAAAGACTGCAAGCGCTAAGTTCGACGAAACTGTTGAAATGCATATCCGTCTTGGTGTTGACTCTCGTCACGCTGACCAGCAGGTTAGAGGCGCAGTTGTTCTCCCCAACGGTACAGGTAAAAAGGTTCGCGTAGCTGTTTTCGCAAAGGGTGACGCTGCTAAGGCTGCTGAAGCTGCAGGCGCAGACATCGTAGGCGATATGGATCTCGTTGAGAAGATCACAGGCGGCTTCATGGACTTCGACGTATGTATTGCAACACCTGATATGATGGGTCTTGTTGGTCGTTTGGGTAAGGTTCTCGGCCCCAGAGGTCTTATGCCTTCTCCCAAGGCTGGTACTGTTACTCCTGACGCTGCTAAGGCTGTTGAAGAGGCTAAGGCAGGTAAGATTGAGTACCGTCTTGACAAAACAAACATCATCCACTGCCCCATCGGTAAGGCTTCATTTGGTGGCGACAAGCTCACAGAGAACGCAATGGCTCTCCTTGACGCTGTTATCAAAGCAAAGCCCGCTGCAACAAAGGGTACTTACATCCGTTCATGTGTTGTAGCATCAACAATGGGTCCTGGCATCCGTGTAAACGCTGCTAAGATCGGTGCTTCTTCATCAGAAGAATAATTAAAAAAATGCTTGACATACCGTCGCAGGTGTGTTAAACTACTAACGCTGTTCTAAAGACAGCAGGTGCAAATTTTGTTTAATGGTCTTTTAACCGCCTGCCGAGGAATGTGCTTACTTACTTGATTTATTAGGTAACTATGCCCTCCTCGCATTGCGCGGTGAGGGCATTTAAATTTGGCAACAAATTTAACGGAGGTGAATTTATTTGCCAAGCGTAAAGGTTTTAGAAGCTAAAAAGGCTGAGGTTGCTGCTATTTCTGAAAGACTTCAGAATGCATGCGCAGGTGTTATCGTTGACTACAAGGGTATCAACGTTGCTGACGACACAGCTCTCCGTAAGGAGCTCCGTGAAGCAGGCGTTGAGTACACAGTTACAAAGAACACAATGATCGAGCTCGCTATCAAGGGTACTGACCTTGAGGGTCTCGGTGAGTGTCTTGAGGGTACAACAGCTCTTGCAACATCAACTGACGACTACGTTGCAGCTGCAAGAATTCTTAGCAAGTTTGCTTCAACTCACAACAATTTCAAAGTAAAGAGCGGTTTCCTTGATAATGAGGTTATCAGCATCGAGAAGATCGACAGTCTCGCAAAGCTTCCTTCAAGAGACGTATTGCTTGCTACTGTTTGCAGCGTATTCAATGCTCCTATCGCAGCATTCGCACGTGCAGTTCAGGCTATCGTTGATAAGGATGGCGAAACAGCAGAAGCAGCTGCTGAATAATTACTGCTGAAAACAAATTTTTAAAAAATAAGGCCTAATATAGGCGATTAAATGGAGGAAAATAAAATGGCATCTGAAAAGATTACTGCTATTGTTGAAGAATTAAAAACACTCACAGTTCTTGAGCTCTCAGAGCTTGTTAAGGCTGTTGAAGATGAGTTCGGTGTATCTGCTGCTGCAGCTGTAGCTGTTGCTGCTCCCGTTGATGGCGGCGCTGCTGCTGCTGAAGAGAAGACAGAGTTCGACGTTGTACTTACAGACGTTGGTGCAAACAAGATCGCTGTTATCAAGGTTGTTCGTGAGATCACAGGTCTTGGCCTTGCTGAAGCAAAGGCAAAGGTTGACTCAGCTCCCGCAACTCTTAAGGAAGCTGCATCTAAGGATGACGCTGAAGCTGCAAAGGCTAAGCTTGAAGAAGCTGGCGCAAAGGTTGAGCTTAAGTAATTTAAACTTAACATTGGCTTTAATGCAAATTGAGGGTACTTCGTATGAAGTACCCTTTTTATTTTTTATTTATTGACTTGATTTGTAAAATAAACTATGATAAATATAATTGGTGTGAAAATATAATTATTGGGGGTGGTTGTGTGAAAAAACGATTGTTTTCTGTTGCTTTAATGATAGTGCTTTTGTTTAATGCTTGTGGTAAAAATCCCGAAGCAACAGAACCCACCATTACAGAGCCTACAACCGCCTACTTTCAGCGCGAGGTTTGTTCAAAATATGCCCGGAAGGATTACATCCCCTTTGAAAATTCTTCTTGGTTAAGAGAATTTAAGCCTGAGTTTGTAATGATTCATTTTACAAGTGCAGTAATGCTTGACCCTGATAATCCGTACGACCCCGAGCTTAACAAAAGTATTTTCACCGACAACGAAATTGGCATAAACTACATAATAGACCGTGAGGGCAAAATTCTTTGCTATCTTCCTGAAAACCGTGCTGCATGGCATGCAGGTGAGGGGGAATATAACGGAGAAAGCAGACTCACTAACAGAATGAATATGTACTCAATAGGCATTGAGCTCCTTGCAATAGGCTCGGAGAGTGATATGCAGCAATATCTGACAAGCAGTGAGTATTATTCGCTTGATTCTGAAAATTACGGCTATACCGAAGCCCAGTATGAAGCATTGAAGCTGCTTGTTGATGATATTTGTCAACGGCACAATATTCCTGTTGACCGTTTTCATATAATCGGACATCAGGAGTATAGTCCCGAGAAAAGTGACCCCGGAGAGCTGTTTGATTGGAGCAGGGTTGTGCCTGAGGAGAGCGTGACAGATGGAAATTAAGCCCATAGCATATATAAAAAACGGTTTTACTGATAAATTCGGCATTCCTCGTCAAAGCGGAATGGCGAATACCGTTGAATCAAGAGTAATTTTTTGCCCCGAATACAGAGATGAAAATGCCATCAGAGGAATAGAACAGTATTCTCACCTGTGGCTTATATGGGGCTTTTCAGAAAATGAGGGTCAATGGTCGCCGACTGTCAGACCGCCGCGCCTTGGCGGAAATGAACGTGTAGGCGTGTTTGCTACACGCTCACCCTTCAGACCGAACTCAATGGGTCTTTCCTGTGTTAAGCTTGAACGAGTGGAGGATTCATGTGATGGTAAGGTGCTTGTTGTAACAGGTGCAGATATAAAAAATGAAACCCCTGTCTATGATATAAAGCCCTATTTACCATACGTTGACAGCGTGGCAGATGCCATGGGAGGTTTTTCTGATAAACACAAAAACGACCGTGTTCAGGTTGTGTTTGCCTGTAGCACAGAGGAGCTTTCGGAGGCTGTAAAATGTCAGTTGACCGAGCTCCTTTCCTATGACCCACGTCCGTCTTATCAGGATGATAGTGATAGGGTGTACGGTCTTGATTTCAGCGGATACAGAGTGAAGTTCACCTGTGACGGCAGAATTATTACTGTAACAGAGGTAACAAATGATATACGTTAAGCCCGATTTTTATGACGATTTTCAATGCATTTGCGGTAAATGCACCGATAATTGCTGCATAGGCTGGGAAATTGATATTGATGATTTCACCTATGAGAATTACTGTGGTATGGAAACTGCATTTGCAGAAAAAATAAAGGGAAATATAATAATCGCTCCCGATGGAAGCCGTTGCTTTAAGCTGAGAGAAAACGACCGCTGTCCTTTCCTTAACGAGGATAACCTTTGCGATATTATCATAAATTGCGGTGAGGACGCCTTGTGCGATATCTGCCGTGAGCATCCACGCTTTTATGAGTGGTTTCCGGGAGTGACAGAGTGCGGTGTTGGGCTGTCCTGTGAGGAGGCTTGTCGCATTCTGCTTGAGAGAGAAGCCTTCTTTCAGCTTGCGGAATACAACGATGGCGAGGAAATTGAGCCTCTTACAAGGGATGAGGTCGTTGAGTCGGATATGTACATACTTACCGCAGCATTGCGAATGAGCTTTTTAGAGATACTCAGTAATAAAGGCTTATCCTTAGAGGAAAAAATAGTAAAAATCCTTGAAAAAACACAAAGCTTTACAGGCGAGAGCATAAAAATTAAAAACGATACAAGACTTATTAAGGCTTATGAGGAAACAGAGCCCATTGATTGTGCTTGGACTGACTTTCTCAATACCCTTAAGACGAATCTTGAGACACTCTCTGTATCACTATTGATGAATGATGAAGAGAGCAACGAGCTGTATTCAAGAGCATTAGGATACATAATCTACCGCCATTTTATTAAGGCTGCATTTGATAAAAGCTTTGCACAGCGTGTGGTGTTCTGCGTTGAGGCTCTGCGCTTTATAATGCTTTCTGATGCTTTGACACTTAAAGAAAAGGGCGCATTGACCATAAGGGGCAGAATCAACAGCATTAAAAACTGGTCAAAGCAAATTGAGTACAGCAATGAGAATACAGAACTATTGATTTATGGTGACGTTTTATGAAAAAACAGGAAAAAACAAACGTAATGCGACTGCTTGAGCAGAAAAATATCCCCTACGAAATGCACGATTACTCTGAAAGTGGTGCAATAGCAGGGGAGGACGTTGCAGCCGTGCTTGGAGAAGAGTCTGAACAGGTTTTTAAAACACTTGTAACCGTTGGCAAAAGCAAGCAGAATTATGTTTTCCTTGTGCCTGTGTGCTGTGAGCTGAATCTTAAAAAGGCGGCAAAGGCAGTTAATGAGAAAAGCATTGAAATGATAAAAGCAAAAGAGCTCCTGCCGTTGACGGGCTACGTGCACGGCGGATGCTCTCCTGTGGGTATGAAAAAGGTGTTTCCTACTACCATTGATGAAACCGCCCTGCTCTATGATAAAATCTTTTTCAGCGCAGGTAAAATCGGCTATCAGGTGGAGGTTGCAACAGATGACGTTTCAAAAATAATAGACGTCAGCTTTTGCGATATATGCGATTGATTATAAAATATCCTTGATTTCACTCAATTTATTTACTGTATACGTAGGCGTAATGGCGGAGAGGTTTTCCTCTCCGTTTTTGTTGAACCAGATTGTATCAATGCCGTAATCACAGCCGCCCTTGATATCTGCTGTAAGGCTGTCACCGATAAGCATAGTCTGATCCTTGTCAGGGTTACCGAGACCCTCAAAGCAGTAATCAAAGAACTCTCTTGCAGGCTTTGGTATGCCGATATCCTCGGAAACAAAAAGGTTTTTGAAGTATTTGTTGAAATCACCGATTTTAAGTCGGCTTTCCTGAACAAAGCGGAAGCCGTTTGAAACTATGTGCATTTCATAGCGATCCTTGAGATAATCAAGGAGCTCATAGGCACCCTCAACGGCATAGGCGCCCTGTGCCACACCGTTTTCAAACATTTCCTCAAGAATCGTGCCGTCGTAATCAATGCCAAGTCGGGCAAGGATAATGTTCCACCTGTCAGCGCGAAGCTGAGGCTTTGTTATTTCACCGCGCTCAAGTCGCTTCCAGATTTTAACGTTTTCCTCAATGAAGGTATCAAAAACAACAGGTGAATATTCAAAGCCTAATTCATTGAATGCATTTATTATGGAGTGACGGGCACATTCGTTGAAATCAATGAGTGTGTTGTCAAGGTCAATAAGAAG
Source organism: Clostridia bacterium (assembly GCA_017631355.1). Classification (GTDB taxonomy): domain Bacteria; phylum Bacillota; class Clostridia; order Oscillospirales; family Acutalibacteraceae; genus DTU089. Next base: position 7,275 of record JAGBTL010000028.1, on the reverse strand, counting down.
AATTTTTTTCATATCACTTTTATATCCTTTATAAGTCTTTCGGTTGCAGAGATAAGTCGGCTGTGCGCATTTTCAATTGCGGTCTCAACCGAGTCCGAGGGCTGTCTGCATTTATATGCTCCCTTAAAGTGGTCTGAAATATCAATACTGTCGTCAATATCACCGCTTATTAAGTAGCAAGGCTTGTTGTGCTTCCTTGCAAGGGCAGAAACGCTTACGGGAAGCTTTCCGAGCAGTGTGGAGCGGTCTGTTTTTCCCTCGCCTGTGATAACAATATCACAGTCTTTTATTTTTTCTGACAGGTTAAGTGCGCTGCTTAAGGCATCAAAGCCTGCGGTCAGCTTGCCGCCACAGAAGGCAACAAGCCCGAATCCGAGACCGCCTGCCGCACCTGTGCCGGGGAGCAAGGCGTAATCAGTACCAAGCAGCTCCCTTGACTTACCTGAAAGGTGGGAAAGTGCTTTTTCCAAGCCTTCTACTTGTTGCTCATCAGCACCCTTTTGCGGTGCAAAAACCTGCGATGCACCGTTTTCTCCGCAAAGGGGAGAGGTAACGTCACAAGCAATTATCAGTTGGGCGTAGTCGGAAACTTTTTTGAAGTTGTCAAGCTTGATTTTATCAAGCCTTGTTAAAGAAGCACCGCCGTGAGGAAGTGGTCTGTTATCACTATCCGTAAAGGTGGCTCCCAGCGCTTCAAGACAGCCCTTTCCACCGTCGTTTGTGGCGCTTCCTCCGATACCGAGAATTATTTTAGTGCAACCACGTTCAATGGCGTGGAGTATAAGCTCACCCGTGCCATAGGTGGATGTGATTTCAGGGTTCAGCTCTTCCCTTTTTAACAGGGTTATGCCCGATGCAGCAGCCATTTCAATGATGGCAGTTTTATCCGCGATAATATATTGTGCGGTTATCTGTCGCATAAGAGGGTCGTGAACAGCTATGGTTACTCTTTCACACTCTAACGCAGTTGAAAAAGCATCCACTGTGCCTTCACCACCATCTGCAAGGGGGCACACAGCTGTGTCAAAGCCTGCGCCTTTCAACGCATTGGATATACAGGCACAGACCTGCGGTGAGGAAAGAGAGCCCTTAAAGGAATCGCAAGCAATAAGAAATTTCATAGTTTATCCTTCGAAAAGGAGGCTGTAAAATGAATTTTTACAGCCTCCCGTACCTTTTAAAGTAATTTTAATAATTTGTCTGCAATGTTTTCGACCCAATCGCCCTCGAACAATTCAATTGCGCCTGCATCTACTGCAGCGGCAAGCTTGTTGTTAATGGGGATTTGTGAAACTGTGTCAACGTTGTGCTTTTCAGCAATTTCCTCAATGTGGCTTTCACCAAATATAGCGTGCTTTTTACCACAGTCGGGGCACTCAAAATACGCCATATTTTCAGCAAGAGCAATAATCGGAATGTTCATAAGGTCCGCCATTTTAACAGCCTTTTCAACAATCATACCAACAAGCTCCTGGGGTGATGCAACAATAACAATGCCGTCAACGGGAAGGCTCTGGAAAACTGTAAGAGGAACGTCACCTGTTCCGGGAGGCATATCCACAAACATAAAGTCAACGTCGTTCCAGATAACGTCTGTCCAGAACTGCTTTACTGCACCTGCAATAACAGGACCGCGCCATACAACGGGGTCTGTGTCATTTTCAAGTAAAAGGTTTACTGACATAACCTCAATGCCTGTTTTAGTACGGCAGGGGATAATGCCTGACTCTGTGCCCATAGCCTTTTCCTTAATGCCAAATGCCTTGGGTATAGAGGGACCTGTAATATCTGCATCAAGAACGGCAGATTTAAAGCCGCGACGGTTCATTGTAACTGCAAGGAGTGAGGTAACAAGTGATTTACCAACACCGCCCTTACCGCTGACAACGCCGATAACCTTCTTGATATTTGAAAGCTCGTGGGGTTTTTCTACTAAGCTCTGGGGCTCCTGACGTGAGGAGCAGCTTTGCGAACAGGTACTGCAATTATGTGTACATCCGCTCATTTGAATCATCTCCTGTATAGTTAAATCCCGTTAGGGATGCATTTTATCAACTTTAAGTATGATAACATAACAAGCACGAAATATCAACGGAAAAAGCTGTTTTTATAGCACAAAAATAGGCGAAAATCACTATGGTTTTATTTATGCCGTAAGTATTGACTTTTTGGGTCTTTTTTTGTATAATGCTATGTGCTACTGTCAAATGGTATGTATTGTAGCAATAATTTCATTAATAACAGGCTGTATCTACTACTTCTTACACTTCACGAATCAAGCCTGAATATACAGATAGGAGAATAAAAAATGAAAAGAACTTATCAGCCCAAGAAAAGACACAGAAAGATGGAGCACGGCTTCCGCAAGAGAATGGCAGACAGAAACGGCCGCAAGGTTCTTGCTCGTCGTCGCAGAAAAGGCAGAAAGCAGCTCACATATTAAGTTCTGTTAACTCGCTCTAAGAGGAGAATAATGTGTCAGATTTCGTCACACTGAAAAGTAATCCCGATTTTCGTCGGTTGTATAATAGGGGCAAAGCTATAACTAATCCTGCGCTGGTTGTTTACTATTCCAAAAACCGCGCGGGAATTTGCCGTATAGGTATAACTACAAGCAAAAAAATCGGTAACGCAGTTGAGCGTAATCGTTCACGACGTGTGCTTAAGGAGGCTTTCCGTAGTGTTTGCCCCAGCATTAAGCCCGAATATGACATTGTTCTTGTTGCACGTTCTAAAACCAAATATGTAAAAAGCACCCGCCTTGCAGAAATTATGAATGAAATTTTTGCCAATGAGGGTATGCTTGTTACCGAGGGTGAGGAATGATGAAAAAGGCATTTATGTCATTTATCAGGTTTTATCAGCGCCGCATATCACCGCTTTTCGGGCCCAAGTGCAGGTATTATCCCACTTGCTCCCAATATGCGTTGGAGGCGTTGGAGGTCCACGGATTACTTAAAGGCTCCTGGTTAGCCATCAGGCGATTGATGCGATGCAATATTTTCTTTCCCGGCGGAGTTGACCCTGTCCCCCCGAAAAAGGAGAAAAAATAATTCTCCTTACAATTCGAAAGGAAATATAATTTAATGAGAGAATTTCTTGCCATACCTTTCGGTTGGGCGCTCAGCGGACTTTACAGTCTTACTGACAGCTACCTGCTTTCAATTTTTCTTTTAACACTTATTGTGCGTCTTTTACTTCTGTATCCCTCAATCAAGCAGCAGAAGAACAGCGCAAAGCAGGTTCGCCTTAATGCAAAGGTATACAAAATCAAACAGAAATATGCAGGCAATCAGCAGAAGATTCAGGAAGAAACTCAGGCACTCTATCAGCGTGAGGGCTTTGGTGCTGCCAATATGGGTTGTTCAACTCTTGCTATTCAGATGATTGTTATGATTGGTTTGTATGGTGTTATTTATACACCTCTTACAAGCGTGCTCAAGTTTTCCTCCGACACAGTTGAAAAGCTTAAAACAGCTTTAGGCATTGTTGTAACAGAGGGAAGCAAAAACACACGTGCAGCAAGTATGTTCGAGCTCCAGATTCTTAACAAATTTGCTGACAATCAGGATAAGCTTGCAGGCATTCTTAATGCAGATCAGATCGAAGCACTTGAAAGGTTCAAGGATAATTTCAACATCTTCGGAATTGACCTTTCGCTCACTCCCGACAGGGAGCAGATAAGCGTTTTATGGCTTATCCCCATTCTTGCATTCCTTACCGCGATGGCATCTTCAGTATTTATGTACTTCCGTCAGCGTAAGCAGAATCCTGAAATGGCAAAGAACCCCACTATGGGTTGCATGACATTCATGTCACCTTTTATGTCACTTGTGTTTACATTTATGTTCCCCGCAGGTGTAGGTGTTTATTGGATTATTTCAAACGTTTTCTCATTCATTCAGCAGGTGGTGCTCACATCACTTTACAGCCCCAAGAAGGTTATTGCTCAGCAGATGGTTGATGAAACTGTTGTTAGACGCTCCAAGGAAAATAACACCAAGCGTAGAGTTGAAATGGAAAAGAAATAAGGTGAAATTATGATAAAAGAAGCAATAGGCGTTGCTGCTACTATTGAGGAAGCCAGAAAAATGGCTCTTGAAAACCTTCACGCTCCCGTTGAGGCAGACGTTAAGGTTGAAGTCGTTACCTTTCCCAAGAAAAAGGTTTTAGGTCTTTTTGGTGGTGCAGATGCACAGGTTAAGGCATCCTACGACGATGGCGTAGAGGAAAAGAAGGAAGCTCCCAAGAAAGAGAAAAAGGCAGCTCCCCAGAAGGATTCAAAGCCCGAAAGCAAAAAGAAAAACGACAACAAAAAGCCCCAGCCTAAGAAGGATGCAAAGAAGGATGCTCCCAAGAAGGAGGCTGCTCCGGCAATTGACCTTTCAGGCATTGAGGCAAAGGAAACTCCTGCAACAGCATACCTTAAGTCAATTCTTGAGGGTATGGGCTTCAGCGGTGTAAGCGTTACTGCGAAGGAAACTGCAGAGGATATTTACTTTGAAATTACCTGCGAGGAGGATTATGGCAACATAATCGGTCGTCGTGGTGAAACACTTGATGCTTTACAGTATCTTACAAGACTTTTTGTAAACCGTGCCGAGGATAACAACAAGCGCGTTGCTCTTAACGTTGGTGATTACAGAGCTCGTCGCGAGGAAACACTCAAGGCACTTGCAAAGCGTCAGGCAAACAGAGTGCTCAAGTACGGCAGAAGCACAGCTCTTGAGCCCATGAACCCCTATGAGCGCAGAATCATCCACACCGCTATTCAGGAGGTTGAGGGTGTTACATCTCACTCAGTGGGCGAGGGTGACCGCCGTCGTGTGGTTATCACTCCCGAAGGTGGCGAAAAGCGCGGTAATTACAGAAATGACCGTCGCGGTGGTGGCCGTCGTGAGAAGCGCGCACCTTACGTTCCCGAGACTCCTGCAGAGCCTCGCGAAAAGAAGGTTGACGCAGCTGCATCTTCACTTTACGGCAAAATTCAGCCCAAGAAAAAGGTTGAAGAGGAAGCTGCCGAATAATTATTGATTGACAAATCCGAAAAACAGAGTTATTATTTGTGTAGTAATTCAAATAATATTTAAAAATGTTGACGGAGAAAGTAAGGGTAACTTACCTGTTCAGAGAGTGCGCCGGTTGGTGAAAGGTGCAAGAGGGCTTACCCCCAAGACCACTCCCGAGTGCAGTGCGAAGCGTTTGATAAGCATTGCCGTTTGCCGCGTTAAGGCGTCTCGAGTGACGGTATTATGCCGTAATTTGGGTGGAACCGTGGAGTAATCTTCACCCCAAATGCCTTAGGGTATTTGGGGTGTTTTATTTTTAAAATTATCTTTTGAAAGGATGATATATATGGTTAAAATCAAACTTCGTGACGATGTAAAGGAATTCCCCAAGGGAACTACACCTGCTGACGTATGCAAGGAAATCAGCATGGGTCTTTACAGAAATCTTTGTGCTTGCCTTATCAATGGTGCAAGTGCAGACATCCGCACACCTATTAATGAGGATTGTGAATTAGAGCTTCTCACCTTTGACAGCGCCGAGGGTAAGCATGCCTTCTGGCACACCGCATCACACATCCTTGCACAGGCTGTGAAAAGACTTTTCCCTGAGGCAAAGCTTGCAATCGGCCCTGCTATTGAAAACGGCTTTTACTACGATATAGATTCTGACGTTTCATTTACTCCTGAAGCTCTTGAGAAAATTGAAGCTGAAATGAAGAAAATTGTTAAAGAGGACCTTCCTCTTGAAAAGTTTGAGATGGAGCCTCAGGCAGCTATTGAGGAAATGAAGGCAAAGGGCGAAATCTACAAGGTTGAGCTTATTGAAGAGCACGCAGGCAAAAACGAGCCCATCAGCTTCTATAAGCAGGGCGAGTTTGCTGACGTTTGTGCAGGTCCTCACATTCCCTCAACAGGCAGAGTAAAGGCATTCAAGCTTACTGCTTGTACAGGTGCTTACTGGCGTGGTGACCAGAACAACAAGATGCTTCAGCGTGTTTATGGTACAGCGTTCCCCAAGGCTGCAGAGCTTGAGGAGCATCTTGCACGCGTTGAAGAAGCAAAGAAGCGCGACCATAACAAGCTTGGTCGTGAGCTTGAAATCTTCACAACTGTTGATTCAATCGGTCAGGGTCTTCCCATTCTCCTTCCCAAGGGTACCTTTATTGTTCAGACGCTTCAGCGCTTTGTTGAGGATGAAGAGGCAAGACGTGGCTGGGTTCGTACAAAAACTCCCCTTATGGCAAAGAGTGACCTTTACAAGATTTCAGGTCACTGGGATCATTACAAGGATGGTATGTTCGTTCTTGGTGACGAGGAAAAGGATGACGAGGTATTTGCGCTCCGTCCCATGACTTGTCCCTTCCAGTATCAGGCGTACCTTAACAGAGCACGTTCATATCGTGACCTTCCCATGAGATTGGCTGAAACATCAACTCTTTTCAGAAACGAATCATCAGGTGAAATGCACGGTCTTATCCGTGTTCGTCAGTTCACAATTTCCGAGGGTCACCTTATGTGCCTTCCCGAGCAGCTTGCAGATGAGTTCAAGCGCTGCCTTGATCTTTGCATCTTTATGCTCAAAACACTCGGACTTTACGAGGACGTTTCATACCGCTTCTCACAGTGGGATCCTGCAGATACTGAAAAGTATATCGGCACCAAGGAGCAGTGGGATGAGGCTCAGGGCGTTATGAAGGAAATCCTTGATGATATCGGTCTTGATTACAAGGTTGGTGTTGGCGAGGCTGCCTTCTACGGTCCTAAGCTTGACATTCAGATTAAGAACGTTTACGGCAAGGAAGATACACTTATCACAATTCAGATTGACCAGATGCTTGCTGAAAAGTTCGGTATGGAATACGTTGACCGTGACGGCACAAAGAAGAACCCCTACATCATTCATAGAACCTCAATCGGCTGCTATGAGAGAACTCTTGCACTCCTTATTGAAAAATATGCAGGTGCATTCCCCTTATGGCTTGCTCCCGAGCAGTTCCGTATTCTTCCCATTTCCGAAAGACATCACGATGCTTGCTTTGAGCTTAAGAACAAGCTTGAGGCAGAGGGCTTCCGCGTAACTGTGGACGACAGAGCAGAAAAGACAGGCTACAAGATCCGTGAAGCACAGCTTCAGAAAATCCCCTATATGCTTGTTCTCGGTGACAAGGAAATTGAGAATAACGAGGTTGCAGTCCGCGCAAGAAAAGTGGGCGATATGGGCACGATGAGCGTTGCAGATTTCTGCGCTATGGCTCATAAAGAGGTT